>JANYFF010000378.1 GCA_025362825.1 Polaromonas sp.
CCTGGCTGAACAGGTGGCTGAACTGGAGCGCCGGGCCATTGGGGCGGCTATGCAAACAGCCAAAGGGAACAAGGCCGCAGTGGCCAAGATGCTGGGCATTTCACGCGCCAAGCTTTATGAACGGCTGGATCACGAATCCGACAAGAGTGTATGAAATTTATACAATGTGTCTTTTATTCATACACTTAAATGCGTATGAAATTTAGACATATTTCTGTAATATTTGAATATTTTCAATAAAATCAATTACTTACAGTCTGGCACGTTTGGTGCATAAAGACTTGCGAGTTAGTTATTAAAACAGGAGACAACATGTACCGTCGTACTTTGGCCAGGCGCATTGCGCTTTTCTCGAGCCTTGCCTGCGTCCTTGCTGCACCTTTGGCTTTCGGCCAGGTCAAGGACATCAAAATCGCCCACATCTACAGCAAGACCGGTCCGCTGGAAGCCTACGGCAAGCAAACCTCCACCGGCTTCATGATGGGTCTGGACTACGCCACCGGCGGCACCATGATGGTTGCCGGTAAAAAACTGGTGGTGATTGAGAAAGACGACCAGGGCAAGCCCGATCTGGGCAAATCGCTTCTGGCCGCTGCTTATTCGGACGACAAGGCCGACATCGCTGTCGGGCCAACCTCTTCGGGCGTTGCGCTGGCCATGCTGCCGGTCGCTGAAGAATACAAAAAGATTTTGCTGGTTGAACCAGCGGTAGCCGATTCGATCACCGGTGACAAGTGGAACCGCTACATCTTCCGCACCGGTCGCAACAGCTCGCAAGATGCCATCTCCAATGCCGTCGCGCTGGACAAGCCCGGTGTCACAATCGCCACGCTGGCCCAGGACTATGCTTTCGGCCGTGATGGCGTAAGGGCTTTTAAGGAAGCCATCAAGACCGCCAAGATTGTTCATGAAGAATACCTGCCTGCGAATGCAACAGACTTCACCGCTGGCGCCCAGCGCCTGATCGACAAGCTCAAGGACCAACCCGGCCGCAAGGTGATTTTCATTCTGTGGGCAGGCGCCGGCAATCCTTTTAAGATCGCCGACCTTGACCTCAAGCGTTATGGTATCGAGATCGCCACGGGCGGCAACATCCTGCCCGCTATGGTTGTTTTCAACCAGTTCCCGGGCATGGAAGGTGCAAGCTATTACTACTATGGCTTCTCAAAAAACCAGACCAACCTCTGGCTCGTCACCAACCACTATCTCAAGTACAAATCACCGCCTGATTTCTTCACGGCGGGTGGTTTTTCGGCCGCGATGGCCCTGGTGACGGCGCTGAAGAAAACCAATGGCGATACCGCCACTGAAAAGCTTATCGCCGGCATGGAAGGCATGAGCTTTGATACGCCGAAGGGAACGATGACTTTCCGCAAGGAAGACCATCAAGCCATGCAGTCGATGTATCACTTTCGGGTGTCGCCTGGCGCAAGGCCGGGCGCCATGGCAGACCTTCATTTGGTGAAGGAAATCAAGCCGGCCGACATGAATATCCCGATACGAAACAAACGCTAGACAACGTCTAGCACGCGTTTGAACGTTGCGGGCAGCACCCGCAACCACCACACCAGTTACCAAGGGTTGGATGGAAAAGCTCCGGAAACACGGGGTATGGATCAGTTTTGCCCAAAAATGACCAGGAGACAAAAAATGACTTTTAAATTTCCGCTTCTTCGTTCTTTTGCCGCTGTCGCGGCCCTCGCTTGCGGCGCCGCTTCGGCCGCCGTAAACCTGCCGCAGCTCAATGTCGATAAAACCCAGACGACTGTGTCCGGGCTATCATCGGGCGCCTTTATGGCGGTACAGCTGCATGTGGCTTATTCAGCCACCTTCAAAAAAGGTGCCGGTATTGTTGCCGGCGGCCCATACTATTGCGCACAAGGCTCCGTTTCTACAGCCACGGGTGCGTGCATGGCCAGTCCCTCCGGCATATCTACCAGCGCTTTGGTGACCAATACAAATAACTGGGCCAGCCAGGGACTCATTGATCCGGTCGCCAACCTGCAAAGTTCGAAGGTTTATCTTTTCTCGGGATCCATTGACAGTGTGGTTAAAACGGGCGTCATGGACGCGCTAAAAACCTACTACAACAGCTTTGTGCCCACAGCCAACGTGGTGTACAAAAAAGACATCGCGGCTGAACACGCCATGATCACAGACGACTATGGCAGCACTTGTTCGACCAAAGGCTCGCCTTACATCAACAACTGCAATTTTGATCTTGCAGGTGCCATCTTGTCGCAACTTTATGGAACTTTGAACGCCCGCAACAACGGCACGCTGGCTGCAGGCAACTTTGTGGAGTTCAACCAGAGCCAGTTCATTACCAACCACGGCATGGCACCCACGGGCTGGGCCTACATTCCTGCTGCCTGCACGGCAGGCACGCAGTGCCGCGTACACGTGGTGCTACACGGCTGCCAGCAAAACGTAACTCTGGTGCAGCAGCAGTATGTGCGCAACACTGGCTACAACCGCTGGGCAGATACCAACAATATGGTCATGCTCTATCCACAAACCAGCACGGCGGCCACAAACAGTTGCTGGGACTGGTTTGGCTATGACAGTGCAGACTATGCCAAAAAATCAGGTCCCCAAATGGTCGCCATCAAGGCCATGGTTGACCAGGTTTCTTCAGGCTCCGGTGGTACCACACCGCCCGTGACGACAACCCTTGCTGCCCCTACTGCAGTCGCCACTTCGGGTGCCACCACCAGCAGCATGGTCATCAATTGGGGCGCCGTGACCAATGCCGCCAGCTACAACGTCTACCGAAACGCCAATAAAGCGAATGCGCTGGCAGTGACCGGTACCAGCTTCACCGACACCGGTTTGGCTGCGTCAACGACATACAACTGGACCGTCAAGGCTGCTGATTCCAGCGGTGCTGAGGGTGCTGCCTCTACTGCCGCTGCGGGCACCACCCTTGCCGGTACTGCGCCTCCTGCTGCAACCTGCTACACCGCAACAAATTACGCGCACACGACGGCTGGCCGCGCGTATAACTCCGGTGGCTATGCGCTTGCCAATGGCTCAAACCAGAACATGGGACTGTGGAACACCTTCGTCACGACCACACTCAAGATGACCGCTAGCAATTACTACGTAATCGGAACCTGCCCCTGAGCAGGAGAAAAGGCTTTAACTGTGAGACCTGGCGTGTTAGCCACCAAAGACCTGACCATCCGCTTCGGCGGCCACGTGGCAGTCAATGCTGTGACCTGTGCTTTCGAGCCGGGCACCTTGACGGCCATCGTGGGCCCCAATGGTGCAGGCAAGACGACTTATTTCAACCTCATTTCGGGACAACTCAAGGCAAGCAGCGGTACGGTGACGCTCAATGGGCGCGATCTGACTTCTGCAAGCGTGCCTGAACGCACGCGCGCAGGACTAGGCCGGGCTTTCCAGCTCACCAACCTGTTTCCGAACTTGACGGTGCTTGAAAACGTCAGGCTGGCTGTGCAGGCCACGCGGGAGGGCCGGCACGGCCGCGGCTTTAACCTCTGGAGCATCTGGAGCGATCACAGCGCATTGATTGAACGCGCGGAAGAAATCCTGGATGCCGTGTCGATGGGCGAGAGGCGGGACGCAATCGTCGCCAGCCTGTCGCACGGCGACCAGCGCAAACTTGAAGTGGCGCTCCTGATGGCGCTGGAGTCACAGGTCTTTATGTTTGACGAGCCCACTGCGGGCATGAGCGCAGACGAAGCGCCGGTCATCCTCAATCTGATTCGCCAGCTCAAGGCGGACCGTTCCAAAACCATCCTGCTGGTCGAGCACAAGATGGACGTCGTGCGTGAACTGGCGGACCGCATCATCGTGCTGCACAACGGCTCGCTGGTCGCAGATGGTGACCCGGCCACGGTCATCGCATTGCCGGTGGTGCAAGAGGCTTACCTTGGCCTGGCACCGGTGGTGCAGGGGGAGGGCGCATGAGCGATAACCTTCTGACACTGTCGGGCGTCCATACCCACATCGGCGCGTACCACATCCTGCATGGTGTGGACCTTGTAGTTGAGCGTGGCAAGCTCACCATGCTGCTGGGCCGCAATGGCGCCGGCAAGACCACCACCCTGCGAACCATCATGGGTTTGTGGAAGGCATCGAGCGGTCAGGTGACGCTCAATGGGCGCGACATCACCGCACTGCCCACGCCAGACATCGCGCGGCTGAACGTCGCCTACGTGCCTGAAAATATGGGCATTTTTTCTGACCTCACAGTCAGGGAAAACATGCTGCTTGCCGCACGGCAGGCACGCAATGCAGGCCAGATGGATGAAGAGCGCCTAGCCTGGATATTTTCACTGTTCCCGGCTGTCGAAAAATTCTGGAGCCATCCAGCCGGCAAGTTGTCCGGCGGGCAAAAGCAGATGCTTGCAGTGGCACGCGCCATCGTCGAGCCGCGCGAATTGCTGATCGTTGACGAGCCCAGCAAAGGGCTGGCACCCGCCATCATCAACAACATGATCGATGCCTTTGCCCAGCTCAAGGCCAGGGGTACGACGATATTGCTGGTCGAACAAAACATCAATTTTGCAAAGCGCCTTGGTGATCGTGTGGCCGTGATGGACAACGGGCGGGTGGTGCATGCCGAGGCCCGGCCCCATGATCTGGATCAACCGCGGGCGCGGCGGCCGCTTTGGCGTGCGGCGAAGCCAGCGGTGGAGGCACGATTGATATTGTTCCAGAATCTTCTAAAAATTGTGAATTTTTAATGTTAGGTAATTTAATGCCTAATGTTCAACAAAAAGTACTTTCTCAATTAACTGCTCGTCCGAAATTAATTGT
>JANYFF010000408.1 GCA_025362825.1 Polaromonas sp.
GATCCACCGGTCATTGGCGGCGGTCGAGACGGCCAACGCCGACGATTACACTTTCGAGGCCGTAGACAACTGCGGACACTTCATCATCGACGAGCGGCCGGATCTGGTGCGTGCTCGGTTGCTCGACCTGGCGGAGGAAACGAAGGCGGCCGCGCCGGAGTAGCCCGCGCAACCAACACCCCTCCGCGAGCGTGCGTGTTGGTGCAGCGACACGCCGCGCAATCTGGCAGTTTGCGCACGCTCGCGACCTCGCCAGTTTCCTCGTCGGCGGTCAAGCCCTAGCCGTGGGTTGCGACGGCAGTCCCAGGATGGGCGGCCTGACTTTGCCATCGGCTTCACAAAGCGCCTGCAGTGGTTTCGCGCCGGGTGAATGGTCTGCGTGTGAGTGGGTGCACACAATCATGCGGATGTCGCCCCCTGCAGCGCGGTACAGCCGATCAATGTGGTCTGGGTCTGCCGGCCCCGGGTCGATGGCGATATAGCCGGTGTCGGTGTCGCCCACCAGGTAGCTGTTGGTGCCCGGCCCGGTCATGACGCCGGGGTTGGGCGCGGTCAGGCGCATCACGTTTTTCAGCAAGGCCACCGGCTGGCTGGTCTGCCATTCCAGCGCATGCAGGAGCTGGCCGTCCGGGCAGGTCAGGGCCAGTTCGCCGAACGGGGCTTCATGCTCCATGTAGCGCATTTCCTTGCCAGCCAAGAAGCCCGAGCGGGGACACGAAGTCCACAGCGGTTGTTCAGACGCACAGGCTGCCAGCACCTCTGCGGCCGTGCCGTACGCGCCCAGCCTCTGCAAGGTACGGATGGTGGGGAAAATAATGAAAAAATCGTCTGCTGCATGGCGGGCCAGTGCATCGGCCGGGCGTACCCAGACTGGCTCAAATTGTTCGGACTCATCGGCGACCGGTTCCTGGCCATCGGGCATGCGCGCCACCAGAAACAGCACATCAAAACGCCGCGGCAAATCGCGGTCCGCGATCCAGTGCGCCATCACAAACATTTCGTCGGTGGCGAGCTTCAGGCCATGGGCCCTGCACTGGGCCGCAAAAGGCGCCTCGCGGTCCAGCGCTGCAATGTCTGCGGTGGTGGCGTAGCTGCCATCAGCGTGGCGCGCCAGCAGCACGCCGAGTTCTTCAAAGCTCTCGCGGATGGCTGCCACGGCTGGCGTCATGTACGTGTCGCTCTGGGTGCTGCGGCGTATGCAGAAGCCGTCGCCACGCGCATGTGCGTCGGCATCCGCCGCATCAATGCCGCCGCCCGGGAACACATAGGCCCCGGGTATAAAGCTGGCCGCCATGGAGCGCCGGGTCATCAGTACCTCGATACCTGCGGGCGAATCGCGCAGCAGCAGGACAGTGGCCGCAGGGCGCAATTCCGCGGGTTTGCGCTGAGGGTGTAAAAGTTGGGTTTCTCGTACCATTCGGGCATTACATCACGGAGATTTGTATCTTGTTAAAACGCCATTTGCTGCTGTGTTTACTGGCCTCCCTTGCAACTGCAGGTGTCTCTGCACAGACAGGCCCGGTCTGGCCGGCGCGCGGGCCGATCAAGCTGGTTGCGGTCTTCCCGCCGGGTGGCTCGGTGGACCAGGTGGCGCGCATCCTGGCGCTGCCGCTGCAGATGCAACTTGGGCAAACGGTGATTGTTGAAAACAAGGGCGGTGCCTCAGGCTCCATTGGTGCAGCGGCAGTCGCCGCCAGCCCGGCGGACGGTTACACCTTTGCCGTGGTGTTCGACAGCCATGGCGTAAATCCTGCATTAATACCGAATCTGCCGTTCGACAGCAAAAAAGACCTCACACCGGTCGTGCTGGTGGGCACTTCGCCGATGGTGCTGGCGACGTACACGGGCAGTGAGTACAAGACCTTTGCCGATGTGGTTGCTGCGGCCCGCGCTAAAAAGAACGTCAGCTACGGCAGTATCGGCTCTGGCAGCCTGGGCCATGTGGCGATGTCGCTGCTGGGCAAGAGCAGCGGCCTTGATTGGGCGCACATACCCTATAAGGGCGGTGGCCCGCTGATGAACGATGCCGTTGCTGGCCATGTGCCCCTGTCAATCGGCTCGGTGTTCGTCACCAAGCCACACATCGACAGCAAGCGCATGCGGCCACTGGCGGTGACCACTTCCACGCGAAGCAAGGAGCTACCTGACGTGCCGACGCTGGCTGAAAGCGGCTACCCCGGCTTTGAAGCGCCTGCATGGTGGGCGATATTGGCGCCAGCCAAAACGCCGCCTGACATCCTCAAGCGCATGAACGACGCACTCAACAAAGTGCTGAAGAACCCGGAGATCGCCAAAAAGTTTGATGCCCAGGGCATCGACGTGGTTGGTGGAACGCCCGAGACAGCGCGCGTCTTCATCGAAAAACAGATGGATATCTGGGCCAAGGTTGTCAGGGACAACAATATCAAGGCGGATTGAACGAGCCGCCCAAATAGAGCCAGGACGGCCCGTCGCGGCGCTCGTTAGCTTTTTGTGCTGTTCAGGATTCTTCTGGCGTCACGCCCAGTGCCACCAGAAACCGCGCCACCATGTTGTAAGTGGCGATGGCGCTGGTGAGCTCTACGATCTGGGTGGTGTCGAAGTGGTTTTTCAGTTCGGCGAAGACCTCGTCGCTCACCTTGACGTCCAACGTCATTTGGGAAGCGTACTGAATTACTATCTTTTCAATAGCACCGAGTTCAGTATTCACGGGGGCCTGGCGCGGATTTTCCTTTAAAACTGCTTGCAGGGCGTCAAGTTCGGCCTGGGTGCCGCCAGCCGCCAGAAAATCCGGTGCATGGTGGTGGTATTCGTAGTGCGCGCCCGTCAGCAGCGCAACCGTGCAGATGCCCAGTTCGCGTAGCTTGCGGCTGGTTGATAGCCCTGTTCGCACAGCCCCCAGGTAAACGTTCCAGCCGCGCGCCAGCGGCTCGCTCCAGAGCAGGGCTTTGTCCAGGTTGATAAGGGTGCCGCCCCGGCGTGCCAGGATGGCGTCCACCAGGTCTTGGGGTTGGGCTTTGAGCGTAGGGGTCCAGTCGGGAATGCGCATGGTGATTAAGGGAGATTGAGTTGTTGAGGTCTTAGGGTACAGCGGATAATCCGGCAATGCGAATCCGATTTACAAAAATGCAGGGTGCCGGCAACGACTTTGTGATGCTCGACGAAACCCGTGGTTTGCTGGGCTTGGGCGCAGCGCAATACCGGTTTTTGGCCGACCGGCATTTTGGCGTCGGTGCTGACCAGATTCTGTCGGTACGCCCGCCGCCCCTGAATGCGCCGGACATTGATTTTGAATACGTCATTCACAACACCGATGGCGGCGAGGTCGAGCAGTGCGGCAATGGCTCGCGTTGTTTTTTGCGTTTTGTGCGTGAGCAGGGCCTGACCCAAAAAGACGCTGTACGCGTCAA
>JANYFF010000484.1 GCA_025362825.1 Polaromonas sp.
ACGTTCTACAACCACCGCAGAATTCACTCGACGTTGGGCTATGTCAGCCCGATGCAGTTTGAGAAAAGCTGGCACGTGGCACAGCTATTGAAGGCCGCATAATTGAACGGCTAAGAGGTACGTCCAACAGGGGCAGGTTCAAAACGCTATAAATTACATAGCAACAAGTGACGGCAATACAAGGACTACAGCCACTTTTAGCAGGTAAAAATGTATTTTTGACTGTCATCCCGGACTAGATCCGGGATCCATCCCCGCCCCCGCTCCCTTTGCCGCCAGCAACCAGGTCGCGCAGGCGGTAACCCTTGAACGCGGCTTGCCGGTCGCAGCTATTGACGGTTTGCAGATGCAGATGGATAAAGCCATCGTCGCGTGCCTGACCGAAATCTTTCCCGACCACGGCATAGACCTGGGCGACATGACGTTTGACAAAAAGGCGCAAGGCGGTAGCCTGAACGACAAGGACAAGCCGCCACCCAAACAGAGCACGCCAGCGGAGACCGCCCCTTACAAATCAGCCATCATCATTTTGCTAAGCGACGGCCGCATCTACGTCGTGAGCCTGAGCACCGTCGATGGCGATGTCGCCGCAGCAGAAGGCATGTACATCTACCTGCGTCTGGACGAACCCACCCTGCGCGAAGTGGCCCGTATCACCGGCGGCGAATACCACTACGCAGGGACCGCGGAGAATTTGCGCACTGTTTATGAAAGCCTTGGCTCGCAGCTGACGGTGCAGACGCGTGAGACGGAGTTGTCTGGGTTGATGGCTTTGGTGGCTGCGCTGATGGCGGTTGCGGCCGTAGGATTGTCGGTGGTTTGGTTCGGGCGGGGTGTTTGAAGGCCGCATGATTGGGCTTCAGATGTTGATAAGCCCCTGAGATTTAAATGCGATAGTTCTACGGCATCAGGAAAATGCGACACTGTAGTTTAAATTTCTCGTTGCAGTACTCCAGGCTCTAAAACGGTATGTCATCGTCCATATCGTCAAAAGGTGATGGTACTTGGCGCTTCGTATATCGATTAATCGAGTCAAAACGTGAGTGTAAATTCGCAAGAACAATCCGCTGTTTTTCAATAGATACAGTTTGGAGTAGTTTTAAAAACTGTTTGAGCACGCGAACTGGGAATCCATCCTTCCGGTAGTAGTATTGCCCCACTAGCAAGCACCGCATCAGCGGCGCAGAATCTGGCATATAGGTCTCTAGAGCTACAGTGCGAACAACGCTTTGCAGACCTGCACGAATTCGTTCAAGATCGTCAGCATATTTCACACTGCTTTCCATCTTTGTAAGCCGTTCAGTTATCTCATCTGCAAAAACCCGATATGCCATTAGTTCGTCTTCTGAAAAATTGATCTCATAAAACAGATCACTGTGAATAGCTCGCTCAACCTCAGAAAAGCTTGCTATCCGATGTTCAGGTTTCCTTGCCGCCATTCGGTTCAGAATTTCAAGATATTTGAAATGCTGTATGTTTTCCTGCAAAAGAATTTGCTCGAAGAGTTTGGCAACAAAATAAACCTCCGTACAGAAATCGTATGTTGAAGTGTGAAATTCAGCCGGAGGTTCACACCAAAGGTTCAAGCTAATGCTCTTATCAAAATCTACAGAGCTTTCCACTCTTTTGCCAAAACCGAGATCGATAATTTTCACGATTCCATCGTCTGTGACCATTAAATTGGCTGGTCGGATATCTCTATGCAAAACGCTTTTTGATTCAAGGTGCTGAAACCCTTGAATAACTTGCAAGAATATTTCATTAGTCTGCTCGGGGTTGCGCTTAAGGTAACTTGGAAGGTCGTCACCCTGTACATACTCCATCAAAATAAAGCCGGAAAACGTTTCGGGATAGAGATAGTAATTAAAAACTCGAAGCACATTGACGTGATGCAGGTCATGCAACAACTTAATTTCTCGGACAAAATTCTGGAACAACGTAGCGCGGTCTAATCCCTGCAATGGTGCGTATTTCTTGCAAACAAAATATTGGTTTAAAACCTCATCATTAAGTAAGACAGTACGACCGCAGGCACCTTGTCCTAGTTCTTTAACTAAAACGTAGTCTTTGCGCCTCAGAAAGGTTACGAGTTTAGAGTCAACGCTCATCTCAACTTACCAATGGTGGCTAAGGGTGCGGCGATAAATAATCTTGAAAACATCACGGACTCCAGCAAAGTTCACGCTGCATATTGACTGACTTAAGGGCTCAGCCGAACGAAGGCTAACCTACTCAAACAAAGCCTCAAACCCCTCAATCGGCTCAAACAACTTGTTCCGATACCGCAGCCGCGTAGGCCCGGGCATCGCCCTCTCCCTCACCGGGTGCTGCACATCACCGGGGTAACAAGTCACACGCGTGCCATCAACATCAAAAGGATGCGGCTGAATAACAGGGGGCAAGCGGCTTCGCGCTTCAACCATCGCGGCCCGCACATTGGCAAAGCGTGACAGGTGGGCCAGCGTCATGATTTGTGGCGGTGCCATTTCGATCAGGCCGCCGCGGTGTTGCTCCAGCGCGGCCCTTGGTTTGAGCCAGACGCTTTCGGTCGCTTCAAAGTTATCGTGTGTGGCGACCTGCCCTGCCGGGGCTGCGGCTACAAAAAAGCGGGTGTCAAAGCGCTTGTTCATGACCGAGGGCGTCACGGGTGTGATCCAGCGGGACCAGGGCGCGAGGCTACTGGTTTGCAGGCGCAGGC
>JANYFF010000500.1 GCA_025362825.1 Polaromonas sp.
CCGCGTGCAGTTTGGCCGCCCACTGGCCCAGACCCAACTGATCCAGATTTTGGCGCCCTTCATGATGAAGCCACCATCTACCGGTTTGGCGCGTGTCAGCATGCTGGCCGGATCGGAGCCGTGGTTGGGCTCGGTCAGGCCAAAGCAGCCAACCCATTCGCCGGTCGCTAGTTTGGGCAGGTATTTCTGCTTTTGCGCTTCGCTGCCGTAGGCGTTGATCGGGTGCATGACCAGCGATGACTGCACGCTGATAGCGCTGCGGTAGCCGCTGTCCACACGCTCGACTTCGCGGGCAATCAGGCCGTAGGCAACGTAGCTCAGGCCGACGCAGCCGTAGCCTTCAATCGTCGAGCCCAGAAAGCCCATGGCGCCGGCTTCGGTCATGATTTCGCGATCAAACTTCTCGTGCCGCGCGGCCATCAGCACGCGTGTCTGCAGCTTTTCCTGGCAAAAGGTGTGCGCCGCCTCAACAATGGCGCGCTCGTCGTCGCTGAGCTGGTCCATCAGCATGAAGGGGTCTTCCCATTTGAATCTGACTTTCATGGCTTGTCTCCGGAGTGTGGTTGGGTGCCCTTGGGGCGGGGTTTTACAAAGTGTAGGGTGCCCTGTAAGCATTGTTGTGGCGTCATTGATACTTGTCTAATACCAAATATCGATTCAACAATACATAATTTGTATCTATGGAATTCCGGCACCTTCGTTATTTTCTGGTCGTGGCTGAAGAACTGCACTTTGGCCGCGCAGCCCGGCGCCTGTCGATTTCACAGCCACCGCTGTCGCTCAACATTCAGCAGCTCGAGGCTTCGGTAGGTGCCCGGCTGCTGACGCGCAACAGCAAGCAGGTCGCGCTGACGGCTGCGGGCCGGGCCTTTGTGCCGGCAGCTCGAGCCCTGCTCGATCAGGCCGCGCAGGCGGCAGCTCTGGCAAAGGATGTGGGACGCGGCATGGCGGGCAGCCTGACGATTGGATTCGCCGGCACCATGCTCTACAGCGGTCTGCCCGACATACTGGCCCGCTTCCAGACCGGGCACCCGCTACTGCGCGTGATGCTCAGGGAACTCAGTTCCAGCGAGCAGCTGATAGAGCTGGCGCATGACCGTCTGGACCTGGGTTTTGTCCACACCACGCGCGTGCCGCCCGAACTGAGCCAGGTGCTAGTTGCCAGCCAGGCCTTTGTCTGTTGCCTGCCAGCCACTCACCCGCTGGCAAGCAAAAAAACCATGTCGCTGGCGCTGCTGCAGGGCGAACCATTTGCCGTGGTGTCACGTGCCGTCTCCCCCGACTACCACGACCGGATTGTGCAAACCTGCCTCGATGCCGGCTTTTATCCCGAAATTCGCTACGAGCTGCAGCACTGGCTGAGCGTGGTGTCGCTGGTCGCGCAGGGCATGGGCGTGGCGCTGGTGCCCAGGGCGCTTGCGCAGTCGGCCATGCCGGGCACCGCATTCATCCCGCTGAATGCAGCCATGACGCCTTACGAGACCCATTGCCTCTGGAAAACCGGCCGCGACAATGCTGCGCTGGCCGCGTTTGTGGATGCGGTGCGTGCAGCTGCGGGCAAAGTGGGTTGAAATAGGGCGATAACCCACCATCTAGAGCACTAATCAGGCAAGGAAAATTGACATGACGCAATTGCAAACCATCACTTTGGGCGGCGGATGTTTTTGGTGCACCGAGGCGGTTTTTGTCAGGGTGCGCGGCATCTCTGATGTGGAGTCCGGCTACAGCAACGGGCAGGTCAACCGCCCGAGTTACGAAGACGTGTGCACAGGCCGCACCGGCAGCAACGAGGTTGTCAAGCTGACCTATGACCCGGCAGAGATCACGCTGGGGGAAATCCTTGAAATCTTTTTTGTGGTGCATGACGCCACGACGCTGAATCGCCAGGGCAACGATGCCGGCACGCAGTACCGCAGCGGCATTTACTACTCGACGCCCGAGCAGAAACAGGTGGCCGTCGACATGATTCGCCAGATGAGCCAGGACAAGGTTTTCGACCAGCCCATTGTCACCGAGGTGCTGCCGTTGGCCAACTACTGGCCGGCTGAGGCCTACCACCAGGATTTTTTTGAAAAGAACCCGAATCAGGGTTACTGCGTCGCGGTGGCCGGGCCCAAGGTTGCCAAGTTTCGCAAGACCTTTGCGTCGCGGGTCAAGGATTGAAACGCGGCATCGAAAAAATGTTGCTATGAAATAGATAGCTATATGCACCCGTTTTTCGGGGGCTGGCGCGCCTTTTCATCTATTATTTCTGTTTTTCAGGGCTCAGAACGCCTCAAGTACGCCGCTGCGCAAAGTAAAACCATTCCTGCCCGACCTCGCCGCGTGGATTGGGAAACACCACAAAGCCGTCGGCGGGTGCCTTGACCTGCACGCCGTCATGCCGGACCCCTATCACGTCGCCACCTGACACCCCATCAAAGCTGCGCCACTCGCGGCTAAAGGTGTCGCGCGCATGATCGCGGTCCGTCACATCGACCAGCCGCAGGATGTCGCGGCTTGCCGGCGTCGGTTGCAGGGGCAATGACGTCAGGCCCAGCAGCGCCAGCGTTTGCAAAATCGCATGCCGTGCCACGGCCACGCCCTGCGGGTCGTCATGCTGACCGCACTCCAGCGTGACGGCATAGCCGCCGCGGGAGCGCATGTATTCCGTCGTGCCGACGCCGTAGTTAGGGTTGGTGACCAGCGCCTGCGCACGGTTGCTTGCCGCAGCTGCAGAAGCCCGCCGCTGCACGCCACGCGCATAGGTTTCCAGCCAACCCTCAACAATGCGCGGCGCGCCGGTGCACAGCGCCAGCTGCATCTCTTCGTCGGCCTGGCTGAAGGGCTCCAGCGTGCCGGTATTGTTTTGCGGGCCAATCATCACAAACGGCGCGCCGCCGGTGTGAAACGAGTGCAGGTCGAGCAGCACTTCATGCGCATCCAGCAGCGGGCACAGCACATTGGCAATGCGGTCTTCGAAGTCCTGCGGAATAGCGCTGGGCGCCATGTTGCGGTTGAGGTTGCGGTCACCGCTGCGCTGCCTGAGCTTGTAGGCAAGGGGATTCGTGACGGGAACAAACGTGACGCTGCCGCGCTGAATGGCGAGCGGGCCGTTATCAAGTTCTTGAAGCAGCTGCGTGATTGCTTGCGTGCCGCAAGTTTCATTACCGTGGACGGCGCCAAGGACGAGTAGGCGCGGTCCAGGGGCCAAGCCGTGGTAGGTGTGGGTGCGCAGATAGGTGGGCTGGGAGTCTCTTAAGGTCGTAGTCATAACGTGTTTATACAACCTTGCTACAACCTTGTGAGATGCATATGGCAAGCTTTTCGCAAGGAACTACCCGCCTGCGAAGTTCCGGTGCGGCCACGCCCGTTAAAATTGCGAACGCGCACAGATTGGCAAGAACTCGCCTCCAGATTCATGACTGCTTCGTCCCGTCCCTCAACCCGCACCATCGTCCTGCTCCTGACGCTGGCGCTTCTGCTCGCGCAGATGCTGGGACTGATGCACGGTACGTTGCATGGTCCGGGCGTGGGGGCTGGTGTCCGGGCGGTTAGCCATACGGCGCTGCAGGGTTCCGCGCCGTACAGTGCAGCCGATGTCCAGATCGTGCCGCAAACCGCCGGTAAAGGCTTGCTTTCATCCCTTTTCTCCTCTCACAACAGCAGCGCCGACTGCCGCCTGTTTGACCAGGCGAGTCATGGCAGCGCTGCCCTGCAGGTTGTTTCATTGCCCTTGCCGGTGGTGTTGCCACCGTTTGCCGTGGCTATCTTTCAGGGCGAAGCACTCGCCCGCTGGGCTGCGCTGTTTGACGCGCGCGGCCCGCCCCTGACTTCCTGAATCTTCCCCAAGCTCCTGCAGCCTTTCGGCTGTAGCCGGCTTTGCCCCTGCAACTGCCTCGCGCGATTGCGGGTTTGCATCCCGATTCAACGAAATCAACATGAACCCATTATTTTTTCCTCGCGGCGCAGACACTGGTTGGCGCGCTCCTGTTTTTTCGCTAAATTCCCTGCAACTGGCGGTGCTCGCCGTCAGCGGCATGGGCTTGCAGGCAGGGCCTGTATACGCACAGGTGCAAGCCCGGGCACAGGCGCAAGTGCAGACGTCGCCGAGCCTGGAGGAAGTCACCGTCACCGGGAATCCGCTTGGCGCTACTGATTTAATAGCACCTAGTGCCCAGTATTCGGGGGCTGCGCTGCTATTACGCTCCAAAACAACGCTGGGGGAGACGCTGGACGGCACGCCGGGTGTCAGCAGCACTTACTTTGGCCCAAACGCCAGCCGCCCTATCATTCGCGGGCAGGACGGCGACCGCATCCGCATTTTGAACAATGGTGGCGCATTGCTGGATGTGTCCAACCTGAGCTATGACCATTCGGTCACGGCCGACCCGATCACCATTGAGCGTGTCGAGGTACTGCGCGGCCCGGGTGCGCTGCAGTACGGCGGCAGCGCTGTGGGCGGCGTGGTCAACGTCATCGACAACCGTATCCCGCGCGAGGCTGCGTTTGATGTAAAGGGCGGTGTGGCCGGCAAGCTGGACCTGGGGCTGGCCACCGGTAACCGCGAGCGCGGCGCCGGCGCGTTGTTAGAGAGCGGCACCGACCGCTATGCGCTGCACGTCGATGCGTTTGACCGCAGCACCGGCGATGTGAAGGTCCCCATCACGCTGGCGTGCAACAAGACTTCGGGTTTTTCCCTCACCAACCGCATCTGCAACTCCGACAGCCACGTCAAGGGCGGTGGGATCGGCGGCTCGGTGTTTTTTGACCACGGGTACCTGGGCGCGGCGGTCAGCAGCTACCGCAGCAACTACGGCACAGTTGCCGAACCGGACGTGACCATAGGCATGAATTCCAACCGCTTTGCGCTTGAGGGCGAGGTGCGGAACCTGGGCGGCTTTATCCAGAGCCTGAAGGGCCAGTACAGCTACACCGACTATGTGCACACTGAATTTGACGCGGGCGCGCCGGGCACCGTTTTCAAAAACCGGGGCAGCGATTTTCGGCTGGAAGCGCGCCACGCAAAGCTCGGCAACCTGGAAGGCATGGTCGGCGTGCAGCTGGAGAGCACTCGGTTTTCAGCGGATGGCGACGAGGCTTTTGCCCCTTACAGCCAAACGCGGCAGCAGGCGCTGTTTGCCTATGAGGAATACGGCACCGGCTGGGGCAAGCTGAGCTTTGGCGGGCGGCTGGATTCGGTCAGGGTCGAATCCCTGGGCAACCCGAACCCGGCACTGGCAAAGTTCGTCCCTGGCAAGCGCGACTTCAAGCCCACCAGCTACGCGCTGGGTGCGCTGGTCAACGTGTCGCCGCAGTGGCAGCTTACCAGCAACCTCGCTTACACCGAAAGGGCACCCAAGGACTACGAGCTGTTTGCAAACGGCCCGCACGTAGCCACCAGAGGCTATGAGATTGGCGACGCTACCCTGGGCAAGGAGCGGGCGACGCAGCTTGATATCGGCGCCGCCTGGAAGTCAGGCGCGGACGCCTTTACCTTCAACACCTATGTCAGCAATTTCAAAAACTACATCGGGCTGGTGCAGACGCCGGGCGTGACGCGCAACAAGTCGGACGGCGAAGTCAATCCGGTGGACAACCCTTTGAGCCCGGGCTTTTCGCAGGTCACCGGCAACGCGTTTGAGCCTCTGAACGAGTTTCGCTACCAGCAGGTGAGGGCGCGCTTCACCGGTATGGAGGCCAGCGGCAATATTCGCCTGATGGGCGGTGCCGAGCCGCTGGACCTGGCCCTGCGGGGCGACATGGTGCGTGCGACAAACCTGAGCACCGGGCAGCCGCTGCCTCGCATCCCGCCCATGCGGCTGGGCGCTACGCTGAAATATGCCAACGGGCCGTTTGGCGCCAGCTTTGGCTTTGACCGTTCGGCCGCGCAGAACCGGGTGCCGGCGGGCGACCGGGCCACGGCTGCATACACCTTGTGGAACACAGCAGTGAACTACCGCATCAAGGCGGGCCCGGCGTCCATGCTCTGGTATGCGCGCCTGGATAACATCACCAACCGGCTGGCCTATAGCGCGACCTCGGTGCTGACGACCACGGTGTTTCCGGCGGCGCCATTGCCAGGCCGCAACCTGAAGCTCGGTTTGCAGGCGAGCTTCTAGTCGACCCCACGAGCGGCGGGGGCAGCAACGACGGCAAAGCGAAGCGCTGCTGGTTCCGCTCCGATCTGTGGGGGCAGTCTTCGCAGACTCGGAATGATCGGTATCAGTGCGCGGCCGTGGTGTGCAGTCGGCGCGGTTAAACTGCCACCTGTCACAAATTCGTCATATTTCTGACATATTAAATGAGGAATTTCCAATGCTGTTTGGCAAGCTACTGCCGCGTGAAGGCAATTTTTTCGAGATGTTCAACCAGCATGCCAGCTACATCGTGGAGGCTGCACACGCCTTCTCGAAAATGGTTGCCAACTACAGCGACGTTGAAAAGCGTGAAGCATTCAACCGTGAGGTAGACAATGCCGAGCGCGCTGCGGACCGCATCACCCAGGAGGTGAACCGCGCATTGCACAAGACCTTCATCACGCCGATTGACCGCGAGCAGATTCACCAACTGATCAACACCATGGACGATGTGGCCGACCTGATTCAGGACTCCGCAGAAACCATGGCCCTGTACGACGTGCGCCACATGACGGACGATATCGTGCGCCTGACGGATCTGAGCGTGAAGTGCTGCGAGCGCCTGAAGGACGCTGTTGCCATGATTGCAAAGGTCAGTGAAGCCGCAACGGCTGAAGCCGCGCTCAAGACCTGCGAGGAAATCGACAAGCTCGAATCCGACGCGGACCGCGTGATGCGCTCGGCCATGAGTCGGCTGTTTCGTGAAGAGCCCGACGTGCGCGAGGTCATCAAGCTCAAGGCAGTGTATGAGCTGCTGGAGACGATCACCGACAAATGCGAAGACGTGGCCAATCTGATCGAGGGCATCGTCCTCGAAAATTCGTAACCGCGGCACACCAGTTATGCAAAGCGTACAGACTGCCCTGTGGGTGGTGGCCCTGCTGGTCTTCATGGCCATTGCTTTCGATTTCATGAACGGCTTTCATGATGCGGCCAACTCGATTGCTACGGTGGTGTCCACTGGCGTGCTCAAGCCGGGCCAGGCCGTAGTTTTTGCAGCGACTTTCAACCTGATCGCAATTTTTATCTTTCATTTGAGCGTTGCAGCTACGGTGGGCAAGGGTATTGTGC
>JANYFF010000540.1 GCA_025362825.1 Polaromonas sp.
CCCGCAAATTTGGCGGCACCGGCCTCGGGCTGGCCATCACGCGCCGGTTGGCCCGGATGATGGGCGGCGACGCGGGCGCAGAAAGTACGCTGGGCCAGGGCAGCACATTCTGGTTCACGGTACGGCTGCAACGCGGGCACCCGGCAGGGCTGCACACCGGACCCGTACTCAGCTTGGACACCGCTGCAATTACGTTGACCCGCGAGCACGCGGGCGCGCGAATATTGCTGGCCGAAGACAATCCAATCAACCGCGAAGTGGCGCGTGAACTGCTGGAACGTGTCGATTTGTTGGTAGAGACTGCTGAAAATGGACGCGAAGCACTTGAAAAAATTCGGGCCAGCCGATATGACTTGGTGTTGATGGATGTGCAGATGCCGGAAATGGACGGCCTCGTTGCGACCGGCGCCATCCGTGCCCAGGCTCAATACGCAGGCCTGCCGATCCTTGCCATGACGGCCAACGCTTTCGACGAGGACCGGCGCGCGTGTCTTGCCGCCGGCATGGACGACTTTGTCGCCAAACCCGTGGTCCCGAAAGATCTTTACATCACCCTGCTGCGCTGGTTGTCGAAAGCCCCGGCGCGTCCCGCTCCAGCCCGTTTGCCAATACCGGCCGTACAAACCACGGCGGGACCTTCGTTGTCTCCTCCAGTCGCCGCGCCCTTGTCGACCGACCTGGGCGCAAAGCTGCAGGCGATTGCAGGGCTGGACGTAATGTGGGGGCTGGACATGTTCGGCGGCGACGCGACGGAATTTGTGCGTTTTCTTCACAAGTTCGCACGCTACCATGCGGGCGACATGCAGGCCGCATCCGGACATATGGCGCAAGGCGACATGCAGCGGGCGGAAGAATTGACCCACGGCCTCAGAGGCGTCGCAGCGACGCTGGGAGCGCATCAGGTGGCCGATTTGGCGGCCGAACTGGAGACCGCCGCGCGCGCCGCGGCTCCACTGGCAACATGCCAGGAAATCATGCGGCGTTGCGACGCCGAGTTGACGCGCCTGGTTGCGGCGATAGACACCTTGCCGATTCCACCGTGACGCTATGGGGTGCCTTGCGGGCGCCCGGCCAGATCCATGTGATGATATCCACCGGTACAGGAACTGAACTGGAAAACAAATGGCTTCATCGGTTGAAAACGTCAGCATGGCGCTGTTCTGCGACTTCGAGAACGTGGCGCTAGGCGTGCGCGACATTGGGCATGACAGGTTCGACATCAAACCGGTGCTCGAACGCCTGTTGCTCAAGGGCAGCATCGTGGTCAAGAAGGCGTATTGTGATTGGGAGCGCTACAAAGGCTTCAAGGCCACCATGCACGAGGCCAATTTCGAGTTGATCGAGATTCCGCACGTGCGCCAGTCGGGCAAGAACTCGGCCGATATCCGGCTGGTGGTCGACGCGCTGGACCTCTGCTACACCAAGTCACACGTCAACACCTTTGTCATCATTAGCGGTGATTCGGACTTTTCGCCACTGGTGTCCAAATTGCGCGAGAACGCCAAGCAGGTGATTGGCGTTGGCGTCAAACAATCGACCTCCGACCTGCTGATCGCCAACTGCGACGAGTTCATCTTCTACGACGACCTGGTGCGTGAAAGCCAGCGTATGTCGGCCCGGCGCCAGCCACGCGAGATGCAGCAGCCCGCCGTGCGGCGTTCGCCGGACGAGGAAAGACAACGCAAGGACGAGCTTGAAATGCGCCGCAGCCAGGCGATAGAAATGGCGGTTGAAACCTTCGATGCTCTGTCGTCCGAACGGGGCGACAGCGGCAAGATCTGGGCATCGGTCCTGAAGGAAGCCATTAAGCGCCGCAAGCCGGATTTCAACGAAACCTGGTACGGCTTTCGCGCGTTCGGCAATTTGCTCGAAGAGGCGCAGGCGCGTGGGTTGCTGGAGTTTGGCCGCGACGACAAGTCGGGCGCCTATGTTTTCCGCAGCGGCGGTGGCCATGGCGGTGGGGGCGGACTGTCCCCGGCTTCCGGGCAGCTTCCACAAAGCTTCGCGCAGGACCATTTTCAGCATGGCGCGCCGGTTGAGCAGGCTGGTCCGCAAGGCAGCGATAGCGCGTCCGATGCGGCGCAGGATGCCGGTGAAAGGCGCGAGCCGCGCCGCCGCACACGCGGGGGTCGCGGTGCCGGCCGGGGCGCGTCCGACGCCAGCTACCCGATGGATGAGCAGGTTGCGGACGAGACGCAGGCCCCCCGCACGCAGGACCATCAGCCGCCAATCGCGCTATCGCCTGAAGCTGAAGTCGAGACTCCTTCGATTTACATGTCGCGCGCGCGCACGGCGCGCGCGCTGGCAGACTCGGTGCCGGTGACGCCGACCATGCCGGAAAAGGCAGCGCCAGCCCGTGTGCTGGTCGAAGCGGTCTCAAACGCGTCTGCCGATGCAGAGCCGGAACTCTCGGTGCCAACACCTGCGAAAGCGCCGTCACGCAGTCGCCGTCCGCGCAAACCAGCTACCAAACCGGCATCCGGGCCGGACGAAACGGCGTGACAGGCGCGCCAGTCTGAACGACTGGCGACAACTAGCCGCCGCGCGAATTACTTGGCTACGAAGACACGTGCCTTGCGCGGCGTGAGCAGCACGGTTTCGCCTTCCTTCAAACCCAGTTCAGCAAACTGCTGGGCGGTCAGCTGCGCTTCGATGATGTCGTTGTCGCCCGGGTCGGTGGCTTCCACGCGGGTCAACTCCAGCCGTGCGATGGGGCCGATCACGATGGCCCGCACCAGCCGCGCCGCGATACCGACGGTGCCCGGCGTATAGCGCTGAACTTGCAGATCGTGCGGCCGCACATAGGCCACGGCCTTGGCATCCTGCGCGCCATGATGCTCGGGCGAATCGATGCGCACACCCTGCCGCGCCGCGCCGATCTGTACTTCGCCTTCGTGCGCGCGGCCGTGGAACAGGTTCACATCGCCCAGGAATCCATACACGAACGGGCTCGCGGGGTGGTCCCACACGTCTTGTGGCGAGCCGATCTGTTCAACGCGACCGCTGTTCATCAGCACCACGCGGTCGGCGACTTCCAGCGCCTCCTCCTGGTCGTGCGTGACAAAGATGCTGGTGACATGCAGGTCGTCGTGCAGGCGGCGCAGCCAGCGGCGCAGTTCCTTGCGTACCTTGGCGTCGAGCGCGCCGAAGGGCTCGTCGAGTAACAGCACTTTGGGTTCCACGGCAAGCGCCCGCGCCAGCGCGATACGCTGGCGTTGCCCGCCCGACAGCTGGGATGGATAACGGTCGGCGAGCCAATCGAGTTGCACCAGGCCCAGCAGTTCCATCACCTTTTGTTTGATTTGTGGTTCGCTGGGTCGCACACTGCGTGGCTTGACGCGCAGGCCGAACGCGACGTTCTCGAACACCGTCATGTGGCGGAACAGCGCGTAATGCTGAAACACAAAACCCACTTGGCGTTCGCGTACGTGGACTTCCGTGGTGTCGGCACCGCTGAACAAAATGCTGCCCGCATCGGGCGTCTCCAGCCCGGCAATGATGCGAAGCAACGTGGTCTTGCCACATCCGGAGGGGCCGAGCAAAGCCACCAGTTCGCCCGACTCGATGTCCAGGCTGACGTCGCGCAGCGCGTGGAAGTCACCGAATTGTTTGCTGACGTTGCGAATTTCGATACTCATGATTTTTCTCAATGGGCCACAAGGGTGGCCGCACGTGGCCGTTCAGGCGGCATTTCGGCGATGGCTTTCATCTCGCGCTCATGGCGCCACTCCACCACCGACTTGATAAGCAAAGTGACCAAGGCCAGCAATGCCAGCAGCGAGGCCACCGCAAATGCCGCAACCGACTGGTATTCGTTGTAGAGGATTTCCACGTGCAGCGGCATGGTGTTCGTCTGCCCGCGGATATGGCCCGACACCACAGACACCGCGCCGAACTCGCCCATAGCGCGCGCGTTGCACAAAATCACGCCGTAGATCAGCCCCCCTTTGATGTTGGGCAGGGTTACACGTGAAAAGGTCTGCCAGCCGGTGGCGCCCAGCACGATGGCGGCCTGTTCTTCCTCGCTGCCCTGCGCCTGCATCAGCGGGATCAATTCTCGGGCGATAAACGGGAACGTCACAAAAATCGTGGCCAGCACGATGCCGGGCACGGCAAAGATGATCTTCACGTCGTGCGCCATCAGCCAGGGGCCAAACCAGCCGTTGGCCCCGAACAGCAACACATACACTAGGCCGGCTACCACGGGCGACACCGAGAACGGCAGATCGATCAGCGTGGTCAGGAAAGCCTTGCCGCGAAATTCGTACTTGGCGATGGCCCATGCGGCGGCGATGCCGAACGCGAGATTCAGCGGCACCGCTATTAGCGCCGTGATAAGGGTGAGCCTGATTGCCGACCAGGCGTCGGGCTCCTTGAGCGCCTCGAAGTAGGCGCCGAGGCCCTTGCGCAGTGCCTCGGTAAAAACAGCGGCCAGCGGCAATATCAGAAACAGGAAGACAAACACCAGTGCAGTGCCGATCAGGCTGTAACGCACCCATGCGGGCTCAGAACTGGCGCCCTTGACACTGCCGTTCTTCATGCGGTGGCTCCCGAACGCCGGCGTTGCCAGCCCTGCAGCGCATTGATCACCAGCAGCAAAATAAACGAAATCACCAGCAACACCACCGCCACTGCTGTGGCGCCGGCGTAGTCGTATTGCTCCAGCTTGCCGATGATGATCAGCGGGGTGATCTCGGAGATCATCGGCATATTGCCGGCGATGAAAATCACCGAACCGTATTCACCGATCGCACGTGCGAAAG
>JANYFF010000568.1 GCA_025362825.1 Polaromonas sp.
TAAGTATACCCCATGGGGTATAATTTGATTTGACAGTGTTTGTTATTTTTACTATCCGTACATTGCATGTCCAAACTTTCTGATCCTGACAAAAAGAAGGCACTCTGCGCGCGGCTGGCGCGGGTGGAAGGGCAACTCCGTGGTGTGCAGCGCCTGATTGACAGCGATGCAGACTGTGAAAAAATCGCACAGCAACTCGCGGCCGCCCGCAAAGCGCTGGACAAATCGTTCTTCACCATGGTGGGATGCATGATCGAGCAGGGCAATCTGCCCGGCGGACAGGTTGCAAAAATGCTTGCAAAATTTGCCTGACATGCCAGCATGAGACTGCCTTTTGACCAGGAAGTCCCATGAAACCCCTACAACTCTTTGACCCGGCCTCCAGCACCTACACCTACGTGCTGTTTGATGAGGTCAACCGCGATGCACTGATCATCGACCCGGTAGATGATCAGCTTGAGCGCGACCTGAAGGTGTTGCGTGACCATGTGCTCAAGCTGGTCTGGACGCTGGAAACCCACACCCATGCAGACCACATTACCAGCGCTGGATTGCTGGCTGAGCATGTAGGCGCAAAAACTGCGGTGCCTGCAGGTTGTGGCGTACCTGCTGCTGCGGTGCAACTGCAGGATCATGACGAGTTGCGGTTTGGCGGCGAAAAGATTCTCGCGCTGCACACGCCTGGACACACCACTGGCAGCATGAGCTATGTATGGCGCGACCATGTGTTTACCGGCGACACTTTGCTGATCAACGGCTGTGGCCGTACCGATTTCCAGTCCGGCAGCGCTGCTGACCTGTACCGCAGTATCACGGAGGTGTTGTTTGCGTTACCCGGCGACACAACGGTCTGGCCCGGGCACGACTACCAGGGGCGCAGCTCGTCAAGCATTGCGCGAGAGAAGGCCGGCAATACTCGTGTGTCCGGCAAGACGCTGACAGAATTTGTAGAGATCATGAACAACCTGGACTTACCCATGCCGAAACGACTCCATGAGGCAGTGCCTGCGAACCAGCTTTCGGGACTTGCCGGCGAAACCACGCCATCCGCCGGGCAGGTTCGGCCCGCTGAAGGTTATGCAGGCGATGTGCCGCCGCAATTGGCGTTCGAATGGTGGAAGGCAGGTGACGCCGTGCTGGTTGATGTGCGTACTGATGCCGAGCGCGAATGGGTGGGCTTCATTCCCGGTGCGATTCCGCTGGCCTGGAAACAATGGCCCGGCATGGCGATGAATCTGGCGTTTGAAGAGGGCCTCAAGGCCGCTGTCCCTGAAGGAAAAAAAGTTGTGTTGCTTTGCCGCAGCGGTGTGCGCTCAGTGGCTGCAGCTAAATGCGCGACGACGCTCGGCTTGTCTGCGTACAACATCCTTGAAGGGTTTGAGGGCGACCCCGACAGCGATGCGCACCGTGGGCGCAAGGGCGGCTGGCGTTTTAATGGCTTGCCGTGGCGGCAAGGATGAATTCACATTTGGAAACACTTTGGTTTCATTTTTTTTTGGACCCAAAAATTGTTGTCAGCATTAAGTTCTCAAAATACCGAAAATATTTAAACAAATAGCTTTACCCCTGTTAGTTCTGACAGGGTGGCAACTGTTCCAACTTGCAGTAACGCTTTCAATGGAGCTCCTATCACCGGAGCTCCACATGCAAGTAACAGAACGCAATTTCCCCGAAGCCGCCAAAGCATTTCTCAATCCCGCCCTGGGCAAGACGCTGTCCGCCCGGATTACCCGGGAATTTTCATCGCGCTGGGACCAGCAGTGGGGCGGCAAGTTTGTGCTGCACGGGCGTACCCCTGGCAGTGGTGCAGTGCGGCTGGACGGCAATGACTACCTCAGCATTACTGGCCATCCCGACATTGTCAAGGCGCAGGTGGCGGCACTTACCTGCAACAATGAAAGCGTGGTGCAGTCGGGCGTATTTCTGCTCGGCTCACATCCTGCTCACCGGCTTGAAAAGTCGCTCGCAGCTTGGGTCGGCAAGGAGGATGGTTTTCTATGTCAGTCCGGCTACGCCGCCAACATGGGTCTGCTGCAAATCATTGCGGATGCGCAGACCCCCATCTACCTTGACTCCCTTGCGCATGCGTCTCTTTGGGAGGGTGCCCACGCCGCCCGCGCGCCCGCCCATGCATTTCGCCACAATGATCCGGAGCACCTGGCGCGCATGATGAAAGCGCACGGGCCAGGGGTAGTTGTGGTGGACTCTGTTTACAGCACGACAGGTGCAGTCTGTCGGTTGCACGAAATACTCGACGTGACGGAAAAGCATGAAAGCATGATCGTCGTGGACGAGTCGCACTCACTTGGAACGCACGGACCCGGCGGCGCCGGGTTGTGTGCGGCACTCGGTGTGACGGAGCGTGTGCACTTCATCACGGCCAGTCTCGCCAAGGCGGTGGCCGGGCGTGCCGGGTTTTTCACAGCGCCGGCCAGCATGCGTTACTACATTCTGATATCGAGCTTCCCCAATATTTTTAGCTCGTCATTGTTGCCCCATGAAATTGCCGGCCTGGCCGCGACGGTCGGGGTGCTGCAGGGTAGCGATATCCAGAGGCAACAACTGCATGCCAACACGCGCCGTCTGCGTGCCAGCCTGTCGGATAGCGGTTTTCCTATTCACCAAGGCACCGAGCAGATCATTTCTCTGGAAGCCGGGTCGGAGCCTGACGCCATGGTGCTACGCGATGCTCTGGAATCGCGCGACGTCATCGGGTCAATTTTCTGCGCACCCGCCACCAGTAAAAATAGGGCCATGGTGAGGCTCACGCTCAATAGCTCGCTGACTGATACTGAGATGAGACATGTGGAGACCGTGGGCAGGGAAATAGCGCCGATGCTCAAGCCGTGGGACTGGCCCATTGCCCGGCGCGCCAGGAAAACCCGCCTTGGCATTGGTGATTGAGCGGCGATACCTTCAGTCCTGCAGGATGCGCTCGCCCGTGCTGGCGATGAAGTGATCATGGCTCAGCGCCGCGCCAGGGCTGCTGCCATCCGGTATCGGGAAAAGCGCAGAGTAAAGTGGGGCCGAATTTTCGGAAACCAGGGCTGCTGCCGCCTGTTGTCGTGGCTTGATCCCTTCACCCAGGGCTTGTTGAAGCTCCATGTCCATCACTGTTTTGCCTGCCGCCACGTTTGCCACAGTGGCGTCATCCCACCCTTCCGCGCTAGCCATTTCCGCCAGTTCCACCAGCTTGTGCGCAGGCTCCAATTGCAGCCATTCAGCTTGGCCTTTGCCGTCCAGCGCCAGAACACCGAAGGGTGCGCCGATTACAACATGCTCGATCCATCCGTGCTTTGACGCAAGCGCTTCCAACTGTTCTGAAATTGTGGGATCGCACACCATGGCGTGCTGTTCGCAAGACAGCGTTGCACGCCATGTTTGCTGTCTTCTTGGGTCCGGCTTGCGCAGCATGGCCGTAATGGCATCTGACAGGTGCTGACGTATGTCGGGCGATTGCTTGGGAATGAACTGGTCAATCAGTCCACGGTTGAAGGCTGACACCGCCAGTTGCTGGTCTGCCCGGCCGGTCAGCAATATCCGTGAGCCGGGCCACGCTGTCAGTTCGCTTAGTACCCGCAGGCCGCTCATAGCCGGCATTGAATAGTCAACAACGCACACTTTCGTAAGCGCGAACCGGGCGGTGCCGTTGTCGCGCCAATATTCCAGAATTTGCGGAATCAGCGCTGCACCTTCACGCCAGCGGTTGATCATCTCCTGGTGGCGCCAGGCATCTGCCTCCCACTCAGCTGGCTCCTGCAATACCGCTTCAATGCAGGACACTGGCCGCAGAAACAGACGTACGTACCAGTCCTGCGGCATCACCTCGGCAAGCGTTTCCAGGTAATCCGGATCGTCGTCCAGGAAAACCACTCCCCCGGGGCGGCGATAAAGTGCGAAAGACATAGTTGTTCCTGAATAAAGTTGTCGGATGAAAACCGTCAAAACGTCAACCGGCAACCGGCAGATCTATGGTGAAAGTGGCGCCTTTATTGGCGATGGATTTGACCTGGATGCTTCCACCTGCACTTTGTACCACTTGCTGGCAAAAGGCCAGCCCGAGCCCATGCCCAGTACCGCGGTTGGCAGAGAAAAAGGGCTTGAAAATATTGGGGAGCATGACGGCGTCTATGCCGGTGCCGGCATCCTCCACTGCGATGCGTCCATGCGCCTCAATATGATGTACCTTGATGCGTAGCGCACCGGGCGGATAACGGGAGTCGGCAGCCATCAGGGAATGGAAGGCGTTTTTCATCAGGTTGTCCACGACCTGTGAAAATTGCGCTGATGAAGACAGAAAGTGAAAATTCTCCTGAACTAGCACCTGCACACATTCGCGCTGTCGGCTCGTGGAATAAGGGTAGTTGGCAACCGCATCCCTGACCAGTTCTGCGGCAGATATCCTTTCTGTATAACGCGGTAATTCCTGCAGCCTTGCATTGGCAATCTGCGTGTCTATATGGTGGTTCATGTTGCGTACCAGCGTGTGAAGCCTTGCTGCAAGCTTACTCAATTGGGCCGACCGGGGATTGCCGGGCTGGCGCTGCACTTCGAGTTCGATGGCATCGCCGAGAAGAGCTGCAGTGGACAGCGGCGTGCGCAGCTCGTGGGCCATGATGCCCATGGTGGAAAGGGTGTTGTTGAGTTGCTCGCGACGCAGGTTGGCGGCGGAAATCCCCAGCAGCAATCCCATGCTGGCGCTGAAAGAAATCACCACCGCGTTAATAAGTACTTGGTGGTCGGTCAGCAGCGGCGATACAGGTCCGGCGAACTGGAAAATCACACGGGCCAGAACTGCGCCGAGAATCAGTCCGACGGTGGCGATGCGCCAATCGGTAACGTAGTAATAAATTGAAATCATGCTGCAGACGCTGGCCAGCCACACCATATTTCCGCCATTGCAAAAATACATCCAGCTGAACAAAAATGGCAGCTCAAACCAGAACACTGCAGAAAAAACGTAGGCGGCCCATTCGCCTGAAGGCTGATTGCTTACCCGCTTGCTTATTAGCATGCAGCCCAGCAAAGCTGTAAAGCATCGTAACCAGAAATTTTCGTAGGGTTGCGGCAGCCATATGCCCCATACGATGTAAAAAATCGGATGCCCTGCGAGCGTGAAGAGGCCAAGTCCCCGCATGCGCAACGGCGAGGGGTGCAGTACGGCTATGAGCGGTGCCGTCAGCACCTCTTTTTTCACCCAGTCCAGAACACTGTCGAGCGCGGTCATTCGGGCTTTAGCTCAACATGCCACCGGCTGGCTTTAGGAGAGAGTTTGTGTGGCATGGTCGTTCGAAAGGGTTTAAAGAGCCATACTACGTACCTTTCAAATTTTGCCTCAAGCGATCAATGTTTCTACCTGCCAACTTTGACAGTGTCAGCCTCGATGGCGTCCTGGAGGACTGGCTTTGCGCGTTGCGCGAGTTTTCGGTCGAGGCATTGATGGTGCTCGGCCCCGACCCATTTGGTGGGCAGGAAGACCGGCTGGTGCTGGCAATTCATCCCCCTCGTTTGCTGGACGCAGCAGAAGCACTGGCTGAAAGCCGCGATTTTGGTGCGCCTTGGCGCGGTTCGGACGCGCCGCTCGTGGCCTGGCAAGACATTTCCAAGACGGCGTTTGAAAACCTCGGGCGCTGGCGCAGGTTGTGGCTGGCGCACGGCTACCAAAGCGTGGTGCGGATTGCCTTTCCGCTGACGGTGGGGCGCGCGTTCGAGTGTTATCTTTTCAGCCCGCGCCAGTGGCATGACCGCAGCGAGGCGGCATTGCTGGCTTGGTCGGCGCTCAACATCTGGCCGCTGCTCAAGCGAGCGCTGGCCGAAGCACGCAGCCCGCTGAGCCCACGTGAGCTTGAATGCCTCGGCCTAGCGTTTCAGGGGATGACGGCGCGTGAAACCGGGCAGGCCCTCGCCTGCAGTGAACGCACAGTTAACTTTCATCTCGCCAATGCGATGAGCAAGCTCAGGGTCGACAACAAACTGGCAGCCATCCAGCGGGCCTGCTGGTTCGGTCTGATTTGAACTGCGTGGCTTACTTAGGTGCTCGTACTGGAAAACCTCTAGCCGAAACCTGTGCAAAAGCCGCAGCTGGCACGCAAACCTGTTCATAATCCAGCCAAATGACCTTCCTAGCGCTTGATGTGGGTAACACCCGCCTGAAATGGGCACAGTACGACTCTCCCGCCGCGGGCGCCAAGGTGCTGGGGCATGGCGCGGTCTTTCTCGAAAACATTGACAAGCTCGCTGAAGGCGATTGGAGCGGCTTGCCCGTACCTACGAGGATACTCGGCTGCATCGTCGCCGGTGATGCTATCAAGCGGCGCGTTGCCGAGCAGATAGAGCTCTGGGATGTGACGCCGCATTGGGTTGTGTCTAGCCCGGCAGAAGCCGGCCTGGTCAATGGCTACGACCACCCGGCACGGTTGGGTGCCGACCGCTGGGTCGCCATGATTGGCGCCTACCACCGGCTGCTGGCGCGCGGCATAAGCAAGCCCTGTGTGGTGGTGATTGTCGGCACAGCGGTGACGGTGGAAGCCATCGACGCCAACGGAAAATTTCTGGGCGGCATCATCCTGCCTGGCCACGGCATCATGCTGCGTGCGCTGGAGTCTGGCACTGCCGGGCTGCATGTGCCGACTGGCGATGTGCGCGACTTTCCGACCAACACCAGCGATGCGCTGACCAGCGGCGGCACCTTTGCGATTGCCGGTGCGGTCCAGCGCATGGTTGAAAACGTTACGCGCCACTGCGGCGAAGCGCCCGAATGCATCATGACCGGCGGCGCCGGCTGGAAGATGGAGCCCAGCATGTCCGTCAGTTACGAACTGGTGGACAGTCTGATCTTTGACGGCCTGCTGGAACTGGCTGCGCGGCGTTATGCGTCTGCTGGTCAATAAACTTCTTTGCTATTAAATCAATAGCTGCAGGCGTCTGAAATACCTGGTCTACAGGCCTAAAAGACCGGGGAAATCTCCGAAACCGGGTTTTCAGTCGCCCCAGGGCAGCATAAGCGTCACGATAGACAGCTTGGCAAACTCCGGCACGAACTCGTCGATGATGCGCTGCGGGTCCGGGCACAGCAGGCTGTCGGTGATGACGCCAAACTGCACGCCGCCGCCGTAGCTCAATATCGACACGCCCAGGCCTACATCACCGGATTGCGGCACCCAGAACATGCTTTGCTCCAGCGTGGCACCGCAGAACTTGAGCTTCTCCCGCGGGCCGGGCACATTGGTCATGACGGCCGTGGTCTTTTTGGCGAACAGGTTCAGCATGGCGTCCTGCGCCGGCTTGATCAGTAGGCCGGCCACGGCCAGCAGGCTGAAGGCCAGTAGTGGCTGGTAGCTGCCTTTTAGCGCTGCCATGCGGCGGCGCACTTCATAGACCCGCTCGATCGGGTTTTCGACACCAATTGGCAAGACCAGCGGCACCAAGCCAAAACGGTTGCCGAGCTTGTGAGCCTGGTCCAGTGGCCGCAGGTTGACTGGCACCATGGCGCGGATTTCCTGGCCCTTGATATCGTCGCCATACGACTTGAGGTATTCGCCCAGCGCACCGGCGACACAGCTCAGCAGCACGTCGTTGATGGAGCAGTTGAGCGCCTTGCCGACGGCCCGCACTTCATCCAGCGGTATGGGCTGGCACCAGGCGACTTTTTTCTTGCCGCCGGGCTTGCCCTTCAGGCGGGTTTTGGAATCGTCGGGCATCAGTGCCAGTGCGGCGCCGTCCTTGACGACCTGCAGCAGCACCTTGGCCACGTCTATCGAGCCGCTCATGCCTTGCTCCATGCCCTTGCGTGGATCTCCCAGCATGCCCAGCGAGCGGGCAGCGCCTTCGCCGACGGCACCGAGTGCCTTGACCGTGATGTCCGTGAAAGGCTTGAGCAGCGTGTCGGCGATCCAGTCCTCGGCGCCGGCCGCTGCTGCGTCCTTTTTGCGCCGCTCAGGTGGCGGCGCGCCGCCATCGACCAGCGACATCGTCACCGAGATCAATGCAATGCCGTCGGCGATGCAGTGGTGGATACGCACAATCAGCGCGCTCCCCTTGACGCCATCCGGTCCGGTGTAGTCCTCAATCAGGTGCATCTGCCACAGCGGGCGTTTGGGGTCGAGCCGCTGCGTGGCGAGTGCTGCCACGCGGTCCTGCAGGGCCAATTGCTGACCGCCTTCGGTGCCCTTGGGCGCTGCCGGCAGTTTTTCCCGCAGGATGTGGTTGGCCAGGTCAAAGTTGCGGTCATTGACCCAGGTCGCACCGGCGGCGTCAACAACTACGCGCTGCTTGAAGCGGTCGTATTTGAGCAGGCTGCCCTCAATGCGCTCGCACACCGCCGCATGCTTGATGCCGGGGGCCAGTTGCCAGACGCCGACGATCATCATCAGGTTGGCATCGCAGTCCATGCGCAGCCAGGCGGTGTCGACCTTGCTCATGCGTTCACCGGAAAGGCCAAGAGTGCCAGCCACAGCACGCTTGACGTTTTTCTGCACCTTGCTGGCGACTTCGGCCGCCATATCCTGGGCAACCGTTTTACCGTTCTTGATGACCCTTGACGGCGCTATGACGCGTGTGACCATAAACACTCTCCCCTGAAAATCTGCCCCGGGTGGGGTAAGCCACCTATTTTGCAGGCAATGGGATGGCTAAGATACTGGGCAGTTACCCCAAGCACCTTCATGGGTGACCCACTTCTAAAACGGAGCCTTTCAATGTCCGATCTCAAAGCCGCTTTCGACAAAGCCATGGCTGATTCAAAGAACCTCAGCGAGCGCCCTGACAACGCCACGCTGCTGAAAATCTACGCGCTGTACAAGCAGGGCAGCACAGGCGACAACGCCGAAAAGAAACCCGGCTTTGGTGACATGGTGGCCCGTGCCAAGTGGGATGCCTGGGCCAAGCTCAAGGGCACCTCGCAGGATGATGCCATGCAGCAGTACGTGGATCTGATCGCTGAATTGAGCTAAGCGGAGGCCGCAGGCCTAACGCGTGAGGTTTCGCCGTTGGGCAGCCCCAGGGCGAAGCAAGCCCCCTCGAGGGCATCCCTTGACAAGCTCAGGACCAACGGGGGAGGGGCGAAGCGTCAGGGGGCGCTGCTAGTCCGCCTTGATATTCGCCACCTCGACGATGCGTGCCCACATCTTGCGTTCATTGGCTTCCAGCCTGGCCAGCTCGGCGCTGCTCATCACGACAGCCTTGGCGCCCTGGTCATCGGCGCGCTTTTTAAAGCTCTCCGATTCCACCACCTGCCGGATCGCCAGCGACAGACGGCTTTGCAGATCGGCAGACAGGCCCGTTGGCCCGTAAACCGCAAACCAGGAGGATGCCACCAGCGGCACGCCGGCCTCGATAGCCGTGGGAACGTCTGGCAGGGCTGCGAGCCGCGTCCGGCCGGTAACCATCAGGGCCTTGATTTTCCCGGCACGAATTTGCGCCAGCAGCGGTGGCGGCGTGGTGATGGTGAAGTCAACGGTGCCAGCCAGCAGATCATTGAGGGCCGGGCCCGTACCCCGGTAGGGGATATGGACCATAAAGGTTTTGGTCAGGTCTTTCAGCAACTCGGTGGTCACGTGCTGGAGAGAACCGTTGCCACTGGACGCATAGTTCACCTTGCCGGGGTGCGCCTTCACATACTTCAGGAAATCAGCAAAGTTGTCGGCCGGAAAATTGGCCCGTACGACCAGTACCTGCGGTGCATCGATGAGATGGCCCAGCGGCTTCAGGCTGGTAGCAGGGTCAAACCCGGGTACCGGCTGAATCAGCGGCGTGATGCACTGGTAGCCAGAGTACTGCACAAGCAGCATGCTGCCGTCTGTGGGACCGCGTGCCACCATTTGGCCCGCTATGTTGCCGTTGGCGCCGGCGCGGTTGTCAACTATCACCGAGGTCTGCAGGATGCGTCCGAGCGGCTCTGCCAGCATGCGCGCGGAAATGTCTGTGGTACCGCCGGCCGCAGAGGAAACAATCAGCGTGATGGGCTTGCCGGCAATCTGCGCGCGCACCGGGTTGAGCCACGCGGCTGTGCCGAGACCGGCAACCGTGAGCATCGTCCGGCGGGAAAGTGGAAATGAATTGAGTGTCATGTTGATGCCGATGGTTTTGGGTTGTGGTTGAGTTATGCCGCCGGATCACGCTGGCTCTGAGATTTCAATCAGATTCTGGTCCGGGTCGCGTACATAGATGGACCGTATCTTTTGCGTGGCGCCGGTACGCAGCACCGGGCCTTCAATAATTGGCCAGCCTTCGCGTTGCAGCCTTATCATTACGGCCAACAAGGGCGTGGTGGCGATAAAGCAAAGATCAAGTGCGCCCGGTGTTGGCTGGTCTGCCTTGGGCTCGAATTCACGGCCCTGCACATGCAGGTTGATTTTCTGACTACCGAACCGGAAGGCTTTGCTGCTGACTGGCGGTGCGCCGCCAACAAAGGTTTCCAGCGTCATGCCGAGCACGCGCGTGTAAAAGTCCACGCATGCTGCTTCGTTGGCGGTGGTCAGCACCAGATGGTCGAGGTAGTCAATCATGTTACGGCCAGCTGTTTGGTTGCTGCCATTCACATTTACCCAGTTCCTCATTTGCCAGCAGATGGCAGGCAACACCTATCAATCAGTCCACTCGCGCGCCGGACTCCTTGACGATCTTGCTCCAGCGGGGCAGGTCGTCACGGATGAGTGTTGCAAATTGCGCCGGCGTGCTCGTCAGGACTTCGCAGCCCTGTGCGCCCAGCTTGTCTGCGACATCTTTTCCTGCCAGAGCCTTGGCAAGCCCAGCTTGCAGTTTGGCGATGACGTCCTTGGGCGTGCCGGCCGGTGCCAGCAGCCCGTACCACGGCGTGGAACCAAAGCCGGGCAGCGTCTCGCCAATGGTCGGGACATTCGGCATCGAGGCAAGGCGCTTTTCATTCACCACAGCCAACACTTTGATTTTTCCGGACTGCAAGAACGGCAGTGACGACGGCACACTTTGAATCGACACCGGGATCTGTCCGCCTGCCAGATCGGTGGCAGCTGCGCCTGAGCCTTTGTAAGGAACGTGCACAAGGTCGATGCCTGCCGAACGCTTGAACATTTCACCTATGAGGTGGTTCAGCGTCCCGTTGCCGGCGGATGCGTAGTTGATCTGGCCGGGCTTGGCTTTCGCCATGGTAATCAGGTCGGTGACCGAGTTAGCGGGAAAGGCCGAATTTGCGACCAGCAC
>JANYFF010000026.1 GCA_025362825.1 Polaromonas sp.
CCGACATCACCGAACTCGAAGCCTTTCGCGTCAAGCTCAACAAGGAAAACGAAAAAAGCGGCATCAAGGTCACGATGCTGGCCTTTTTGATCAAGGCCTGCGTGTCTGCGCTCAAAAAGTTCCCGGATTTCAACACCTCGCTCGACGGCGATCAGCTGGTTTACAAGCAGTACTTCAATATCGGCTTTGCGGCAGACACGCCAAATGGCCTTGTGGTGCCAGTGCTGAAAGATGCAGACAAGAAGGGCATCATGCAAATTTCTGCCGATATGGCAGAACTCTCCAAAAAGGCGCGTGACGGCAAGCTCGGTCCTGCCGACATGACGGGTGCCTGCTTTTCAATCTCGTCGCTGGGTGGTATTGGCGGGCGTTATTTCCACCCCATCATCAATGCACCTGAAGTCGCGATTCTCGGCCTCAGCAAGTCCATCATGGAGCCGGTGTGGGACGGCAAGGAATTCAATCCGCGCCTGATGCTGCCGCTGTCGCTGAGCTATGACCACCGTGTGATTGACGGCGCCTCGGCGGCCCGCTTCAACGTCTACCTGGGCCAGATACTCGCCGACTTCCGTCGCGTCTTGCTGTAAACATGGCCCCCACGCTTTTCACTGCGTGTAATACGCTGCCCCCCGGGGGGGCCGCTGCGCCTGCGGTCTGGCGGAGCCAGTCCCGTGGCCCCGGCTGGCAGGGATTCTTCGCATGACAACGCTGGTAGTTGTCAAAAAGGCGGGGCAGGTTGTCATGGCGGCGGATACGCTGGTGACGTTTGGCGACACCAGCCTCTCGCACCGCTTTGAAGCCAACAGCAAGATCTTTCGCGTGGACACGGTCCAAGGCATAAGCTATGTCGGTATGGCTGGCACGGTGGCGCACTTTCCGGCGCTGCGCAAAGCCATGGCGGCGTTGCCCAAAGAGCAGCTGAAGCTGGGTTCGCGCGATGAGGTCTATGACACTTTCCTGAAGCTGCATCCGCTGCTGAAGGAAACGTTTTTCCTGCAGACTAAGGAAGACGACAACGATCCGTATGAGTCCAGCCAGTTCACGGTGGTGATTGCCAATACGAACGGCATCTTCGGCCTTTACAGCTACCGCGAAGTCTTTGAGTTCAAGGAGTTCTGGGGCATTGGCTCGGGCCGCAGCTTTGCACTGGGCGCCATGCATGCCGTCTGGGACAAAGCCAAAACCGCGCGTGAAGTCGCGCTTGCAGGCATCAACGCCGGCTGTGAGTTTGACAAAAACTCCGCCGGGCCGGTTGACGTATTCACCCTCAAATTGAAAGCATCCAAATGAGTGCATCCTCCGGTCTGATTGATATCAAGGTCCCCGACATTGGCGACTTTGACGAGGTGACGGTGATTGAACTGCTGGTCAAGCCGGGCGACACCGTCAAGGTGGACCAGAGCTTGTTGACCGTCGAGAGCGACAAGGCCTCGATGGAGATCCCATCGTCGCACGCCGGCGTTGTCAAAGAGGTCAAAGTCAAACTGGGCGACAAGGTCAAGGAAGGCTCCATCGTCCTGAGCCTTGAAGCCGCTGGCGGTACTGCAGCTCCGATTTCGGAGTCAAAAGTGCCCGTTGCCCAAGCAAACGCTACACCTCATGCTATTAATTCAGTAGCACCGGCTGCGCCAGTAGCCAGCGCACTCGTTGCAGCCAGCTTTGCCGGGACAGCTGATCTGGATTGCGATCTGGTGGTATTGGGCGCCGGCCCTGGCGGTTATTCGGCCGCCTTCAGGGCAGCAGATCTGGGCCTCAAGGTTATCCTGGTCGAACGTTACGCCAGCCTTGGCGGCGTCTGCCTGAACGTGGGCTGCATACCCTCCAAGGCCTTGCTGCACGTCGCTGCCGTGATGGATGAGGTCAAGCATTTTGAAAGCCTGGGCGTGAGTTTTGCCGAGCCTGTGGTGGACATCAACAAGCTGCGTACCCACAAGGAAAAAGTTGTCGGTAAGCTGACCGGCGGCCTCGCGGCCATGGCCAAGATGCGCAAGGTTACGGTTGTGCGCGGGCTGGGCAGCTTTGTTGGCGCCAACCACCTGCAGGTTGAAGAAACCTCCGGCACTGCGCAAGAAAAATCGGGCAAGAAGCAGACCATTGCCTTCAAGAACTGCATCATCGCAGCCGGCTCGCAAGCCGTGCGTTTGCCGTTTATGCCCGAAGACCCGCGCGTTGTTGATTCAACCGGCGCACTGGCTCTTCAGTCCGTCCCCAAGCGCATGCTGATTTTGGGTGGCGGCATCATCGGCCTCGAAATGGGCACGGTGTACAGCACGCTGGGCGCGCGCCTTGACGTGGTCGAAATGATGGACGGCCTGATGCAGGGTGCCGACCGCGATCTGGTCAAAATCTGGCAAAAGATGAACGCGCCTCGCTTTGACAACATCATGCTCAAGACCAAAACGGTGGGCGCCAAAGCTACACCCGCCGGCATTGAGGTGACGTTTGAAGCAGCCGCAGCCGGCGGCACCGCACCCGCGCCACAAACTTACGACCTGGTATTACAGGCGGTCGGCCGCACGCCGAACGGCAAAAAGATTGCAGCTGACAAGGCCGGCGTTACCGTAAGTGACCGTGGCTTCATTCCGGTTGATATCCAGATGCGTACCAATGTGCCGCATATCTTCGCCATCGGCGACATCGTCGGCCAGCCCATGCTGGCGCACAAGGCCGTGCATGAAGCGCACGTAGCGGCTGAAGTCATCGCTGGCGAGCTGCAGGGCAACAAGGAGCTGGCCAGCGCCGCCTTCAACGCCCGCGTAATTCCAAGCGTCGCCTATACCGACCCCGAAGTGGCATGGGTCGGCCTGACGGAAGACCAAGCCAAGGCCCAGGGCATCAAGGTCAAAAAAGGCCTGTTCCCCTGGAACGCGTCGGGCCGCGCCATCGCTAACGGCCGCGACGAAGGTGTAACTAAGCTGCTGTTTGACGATTCACCAGAAGCTCACGGCCACGGCAAAATTCTTGGAGGTGGCATGGTCGGAACACACGCTGGCGACATGATTGGCGAAGTTGCGCTAGCGATTGAGATGGGCGCCGACGCGGTGGACATCGGCCAGACGATTCACCCGCATCCGACGCTGGGCGAGAGCATTGGCATGGCGGCGGAAGTTGCGCATGGTAGTTGTACCGATTTGCCGCCAGTACGTAAATAGTCAAGCGGCGAGCGCGACGCGCCTGAACGCAAAGCCTGAGCTATTGCAGTGCGGGCCATTTTCTGGTTGGTATTTTGTATTTGCACGCACCGATAGTCGACGCAGCTTTTTTAAAATTTAGCTGTGACTATCGCCATTGATAGGCACAAACGCGAGAGAGCGGGTAAGGGCGGCTGGGGATCAAGCGAAGACGCTAGTCAACCATGGCTCCGGAGGCCTTTACGATGGGCGCCCATCGGGCGATATCGTCCTGAAGCATCTGTGCTAACCGAGTGGGTCCGCCGGTGAGTACCTCCACGCCTGCAACCCGGAATCGCTCTTGAACGTCGGGGGCTGTGACTGCTGCTGCGACCAGTTCAGCCAATTTGGACACAACATCTCCAGGCGTGCCCCGAACTGCAAACAGGCCCACCCACAGTTCGCCTGCGTAGTTGGGCACTACCTCGCCGATAGCCTGAACGTCTGGAAGTGCAGGCGATCGCTTTGCGGAACTCACCCCCAGAGCGCGGAGCTTGCCGCTCTTGATGAATTCGATACAGGAGGGCAGGCTGGCAAACGCAACCGGAACCTGCCCGCCCATGACATCGGTCAGAGCAGGTGCCACGCCGCGGTAGGGGACATGCTGCAAAGGCACTCCCGCGCTGCTCGACAGCATGGCGCCCAGCAGATGGTTGAGAGACCCATTGCCGGCAGAAGCGTATTGAATTTCGGGCTTGCTGGTACGTGCCACCTGGATGAACTCGGCCAACGTCTTTGCCGGGAAGGAGGGATTGACCACCAGGACGTTGGGCACAACGCCCACGGGTGCGACCGGCGCAAAATCTTTGATCGGATCAAAGGAGATTTTTTTGTACAGAGCAGGATTAATCGCCTGCGTACTGCTGATGGTCAGAAGAAGGGTGTAGCCATCTTTGGCGGCGCGTGCGGCAAACTCGGTGCCGATATTTCCGCCAGCGCCGGGACGGTTGTCCACAATAACGCGCTGACCGCTCAAAACACCAAGTTTTTGTGCAAGGATTCGCGCTACTGTATCGTTGGTGCCGCCTGGCGCTTGTGGAACGATGATGGTGATTGGTTTGGACGGATAGGTGTCGGCATGGGCGCCGAATGCAAGCAAACTGGTGACCGCGAGGGCAGTGAATTCCCGACGTGACTGGTGCATGTTTTTTCCTGATTGCTGATTGCTGATTACTGATGGATAGACGGCTGTATTAGAGCTGTGCGAGTAGTTCCAGAGCGCGGTGATAGACAGGCTTGTCAATCATTGCGTCATCAAGCTTGATGGCGCCTTCACCCCGAGCCAATGCAGCTTCAAAGGTATTCACAACGTGCTGCGCGCGCTTGATCTCATCGGGCGTCGGTGTGTAGCACTCATTGACAACATCGAGAAATTTGGGGTGCACGACAACTGCACCGCGAAAACCCAGCTCGCGTGCGCGACGTATGACTGCCCTGAAGTCCTCAAGTGCGCCGAGTTCCGCAATCGACGCAATGAACCCGATGGGTTGAATGCGTGCTGCGCGTGCGGCGGTCAGAACAGCCATACTGGGATAAAGGAGTGCGTCGGGAGTTGGCAAGCCGCCAATATCAAGAGAGTAGTCCTCGCTGCCCAACATCATCCCCATCACGCGGGGCGATGCTGCTGCAATTTCATAGAGCCTGGGGAGCGCTGCAGCGCTTTCGATTTGCAGAAGAAACCGCACATGGCCGGCGGGCATGGACTTTGCGGTCTCCAGTTCGCTGACCATTTGAGCGATGATTTGGACATCCCGTGGATGCTCCACCTTGGGGAGTACCAGGATGTCCAATCCAGGAATGACGGCGGCTTGCAAGTCAACCACGGCCGTTAACCACTCGCTGTTGATTCGAACTGCAGCGAGTTTGTCTGCAGCTTTCAGGCAGGCGATAAAAGTGGTGAGTCGCTCGCGCGCAACTGGTCGCTGCAATGAGTGCGTGCCATCTTCAAGGTCAAGAATGACAGCATCGCTGGATTTTTTGATCGAGCTAAGCAGCAGCTTTTCATTTGCAGCAGGCACAAAAAGGAAGGAGCGAACGGTTTTCATGGGGTCAGGAGCGCTGTATGGCGCCAGAGTGAAGTTCATCGGAAGCTGGCTGCATGGTGCCAAACCAAGTGTCGTTGTCCTGGCCCAGTGTTGGCGCCCCGCGCCTGATAGCTGGTCGATTGCCGTTAATGCGATACGGCGCTGCATGGACCGAGACTGTCCGCCCATCGGGTGCGATCTGGTCAACCAGCAAATGGCTTTCAACGATGTAAGGGTGCTGAAGCAGGTCTGAAATATCGCAGACCGGACCCGCAGTGATGTCTCGTGCTGCAAAAAAGTCCAGTGCTTGCGCTAACGTGAGCTTTGTGATGTATCCCTGTATGAGTGCATCCAGTGCATCAATGTTTTTAAGACGGGCTTCGTGAGTTGTGAAGCGCTCGTCCTGGAGCCACTCAGGATAGCCAATACCCTCGAATAAACGTGCCAAGGTGGCTTCCATCCCCGCCGAGAGTGCAACCCACTTTTCATCACTGGTTTTGTAAACGTTGCGGGGCGCGTGGGTTGGTGAGCGGCTACCCGAACGGGGCGTTGGTTTGCCTGTCAGTTGATACTCTGCAGCTTGTGGGCCCAGGATAGAAAACAAGGGTTCGAAAAGTGAGAGATCAATTTCCTGTACCGAGGTTTCTGTCTTGTTGCGTTGGCCGTGCAGCGCCGCCAACGCCAGCGCCGCGCCGTAGATTCCAGCTACCGAATCGGCCATTGCAAACGGCGGCAGCACAGGTGGAAGGTCAGCAAAACCATTCATCGAGGCAAAGCCACTCATGGCCTCAATCAAAGAGCCAAACCCGCCCTTGCCCGCAAATTGCCCGGTTTGCCCCCAACCAGAAATTCGTACGACTACCAGCTTCGGATTCAGGGAATTCAGCCGCGCTCTGCCGAGACCCATACGCTCCAGCGTCCCGGGTCGAAAATTCTCTACCAGGATGTCTGCATCGGTCAAGAGACCTGCCAATTTGGCCATGTCGTCTTCAGCGCGCAAGTTGAGCTCTACGCTGTCCTTGTTTCGGCTGTACGCCAGCCAGTAGGTACTCATGCCCTCACGCTGCCAGGCCCTTAGTTCGTCGCCCTTGCCGGGCGGCTCAACC
>JANYFF010000091.1 GCA_025362825.1 Polaromonas sp.
GCCGCAGTGCGGCTATTGCCAGTCGGGCCAACTGATGAGCGCCGCGGCGTTGTTGCGCACCAATAAAAACCCGAGTGATGCAGATATCGACGCCGCCATGAGCGGCAATATTTGCCGCTGCGGCACCTACCCGCGCATCAAGGCGGCGATCAAGGATGCGGCTTCAACCATGCGTAACGCCTGAAAGGTCACATCATGAAAACAATCAACATGAATCGCCGCCACTTCCTCCAGTCATCGTCCGCCGTCACCGGTGGCCTGATGATGGGTGTCACACTGGGGCTGCCACTTGCAACACAGGCCGCGGGCACGATGTACACGCCGAATGCCTGGGTGCATATTGCAGATGACAACACGGTCACGCTGCTGTCGGCACGCTCGGAGATGGGGCAGGGCGTTTACACCTCGATGCCCATGCTGATTGCCGAGGAGCTGCATGTCGACTTGCGTAAGGTCAAGGTCGCGATTGCGCCACCGGGCAAGGTCTACACCAATGCCTTGCTGGGTGCACAGATCACCGGCGGCTCGACCTCAGTACGCGACGGCTGGGAAAAGCTGCGTGTTGCTGGCGCACAGGTGCGGATGATGCTGATTTCGGCAGCCGCAGCCAAGTGGAACGTTGATGCATCAACCCTGCGGGCCGAGAACGGCATGGTGCTGGGCGCCAATGGCAAAAAGGCGACTTACGGCTCACTTGCCGAGGCTGCATCGAAGCTGCCGGTACCTGAAAAAGTCACGCTCAAGGACCCCAAGGATTTCACCATCGTGGGTAAAGCCACGAGGCGTCTTGACACGCCGTCAAAGGTCAATGGCACAGCCGAGTTTGGCATTGACGTCAAGCTGCCGGGCATGGTTTACGCCAGCCTGGAGCAATGTCCGGTGATTGGCGGGACTGTCAAGAGCTTTGACGCTAGCAAGGCCAAGGCCATGCCGGGCGTCATCGATGTGGTGCAGATTCCTGATGGCGTTGCGGTGGTTGCAGACAGCTACTGGCATGCCTACAAGGCGCGCAAGACACTGAGCGTGCAGTGGGATGAAGGCGCAGTTGCGGCCATCAGCGGCGGCAGCATGCTAGAAGGCATCCGCAAGGCTGCTGACACAGGCAAGGTCATTCCTATCATTGAAGCCAAGGGTGATACCGCGGCTGCCATGAAGAGTTCGACAAAAATCGTCAAGGCTGAATATGTTTCGCCGCTGCTGGCTCATGCCACGCTGGAGCCGCAAAACTTTACCGCCGATTATAAAAACGGCAAGTGCCTGTTGATTGGCCCGACACAATTCCAGCAGGGGGCTGAAGGTGGTGTTGCTGCGGCACTGGGCATCAAGCCGGAAGACATCACGCTGAAAACAACTTTTCTGGGTGGCGGTTTTGGCCGGCGCCTGGAGGTGGACTTCATTGTGCAGGCCGCGCAGATTTCCAAAGCAGTCGGTAAGCCTGTCAAACTGGTCTGGAGCCGCGAGGACGACACCACACATGACTTTTACCGACCAATGGCGTTGAATCAGCTTTCAGCAGCGCTGGGTGCTGACGGCAAACCCGTGGCGCTCGACTTCAAGCTGACATCGCAGTCGGTGACCCAGCGGGCCTTTGGCTTGCCCAAGGAAACGCTGGACCCTTTCATGGCCGAAGCCGGTGTCATGCCCTACGACATTCCCAACACCCAGTACAGCCTGGTGATTCATGACAGCGGTTTGCGGGTCGGCTACTGGCGTTCGGTCAGCCACGCGCTCAATGCGTTTGCCAACGAGAGCTTTGTCGATGAGATGGCCGCAGCGGCAGGAAAAGATCCTTACGCCTACCGCATGTCGCTGCTTGAGAAGCAGCCCCGCTTTGCCAATGTGCTGAAGATGGCGGCGGACAAGGCCGGCTGGGGCAGCCCTGCACCTGCCGGGCGTTTCCGCGGGATTGCGCTGATGGAAGGCTACGACACCTACATGGCGCAAGTGGCCGAAATCTCTGTCAAGGACAAACAGATCACGGTGCACAAGGTGACGGTGGTGGCTGACCTGGGCCGTATGGTGAACCCTGACACGGTGCAGGCCCAGATCCAGTCCAGTATCGTGTTTGGCCTGTCAGCAGCACTGAACAACCAGATCACGCTGGACAAGGGGCGCGTGCAGCAAACCAATTTTGGCGACTACCCCGTGCTGCGCATGTTCGAGGCGCCTGTGATCGACATCACGCTGGTGCCGAGCACCGAAAAGCCCGGTGGTATCGGTGAACCGGCAACGGCGCTGATCGCACCTGCGGTGGCTAACGCCCTGTTTGCTGCTACGGGCAAGCGGGTGCGTAACTTGCCGCTGAACGAAAACCTTGCGAGAGCCTGAGATATTGGCTGACAGCGTGGACCTTGTATTTGTGTAGGCTGCACCTATGGACAATATAGACCTCGAAGTACTCAAGACCTCATCGCAGTGGCTGGCTGCCGGCCTGCGCTGCGAGCTGGTCACTGTGCTCAAGACCTGGGGTTCAAGCCCACGGCCTGAAGGCTCGATGCTGGCCATTTGCGAAGACGGACGCGTGGTTGGCTCGGTGTCCGGCGGTTGCATTGAGGACGACATGATTGACCGGGCAAGGCGCGAAGGGCTGGCCCGCACGCAGCCCGGCATCGTGACATACGGCATGACGGCTGACGAGGCCCACCGCTTTGGTCTGCCTTGCGGCGGCACGATCGAGCTGTCTGTCGAACCGCTTTCCGTGGCTAGCAAGCTGGACGAGCTGTTGCAGAAGCTGGCAGACGGACAGCTGGTTGCCCGAAGGCTTGATTTGCAAACCGGTGACGTCAGCTTGAGCATTGCCTTGCCCAGCCAGTCCATGCAGGTGTCAAGCAGCGCGCTGGTTACGCTGCACGGGCCGCGCTGGCGCCTGCTCATCATTGGTGCGGGGCAGTTGTCGAGCTTTGTCGCGCAGATTGCCCAGGGTATGGACTACGCCGTGACGGTATGTGACCCGCGCGAGGAATATCGGGATTCATGGCATGTTGCAGGGGTTGAGCTGGCCACGGGCATGCCCGATGACGTGGTTCAAGCCATGAAGCTGGACAGCCGCTGCGCGGTGATTGCCCTGACGCATGATCCAAAGCTCGATGACCTGGCACTGATGGAGGCGCTGCGATCAGAGGCCTTTTATGTGGGCGCCATTGGCTCACGCCTGAACAACCAGCGCCGGCGCGAGCGGCTGGCCGAGCACTTCGACCTGAGCCAGGAACAGCTGGCCAGGCTGCATGGCCCGATAGGTCTGTATATAGGCAGCAAGACACCGCCTGAAATCGCCATTTCGATTCTGGCCGAATTGACAGCGGTGAAAAATGCCGTACCGATTCAGCTGGCAAACAACGTTGCCGAGGCCAAGAGCCAGCTGGGGATGCCGCCTACGGGAGAGGTTTGCGCGATTTCTGGCTGATATTTGGTCGAAAAGTGACTGGAGCCCCCGTAACTCGGGCACCTGTAGCTATTTAATGAATAGCATCAGGCAAGTGGCGGATCCATCTGCTTCACGATTGCGGTGAAGGGGCGACATCAAACGCCACTGGCGGCAAACCGGCACGTGAGCGTTCAGCCATCACCGCCCAGGCGGCTTCGCACTCCCGTATGCGGGCTTGTGCATCGAACAAGGGCGCCGCAGCGCGGGCAGCTTGCAGTTGCTGCTTCAACACCAGCAACTGGCTGCGATCACGGCCCAGCGCAATCGCCTTTGCCACATAACTCTGCGTATCAGTGAAAACACATTGCGGCAGCCCTGCCGCCCGAACAATGCTGCCGCCCAGGCGCGACGCCATGCTGTGGCCTGCACAGGTAATGGCGGGCACACCCATACGCAGCGCGTCCACCAAGCCGTGGTTGGCATTGAAGCGCAGGGCATCTACAAAGAGATCCGCCAGGGGCATGCGTGCAAGGGTTTCAGCACGGGCGGTGCCGCCTGGTTTGTGTTTCGAAAAAACCAGCCGGTTTGGCTGGATACCGGCGATTTCAGCCTCGCGCGCCAGGTTGGCCTGTATGGCGCGGCTGTAACCGGGCAGCCAGAGAACCGCGTCCGGCAAGCTGCGCAGGAGCTGCATCCAGGTGGCGAAGGTTTGCGGATCGACCATCAGTGACGGCATGAAGGCACAGAGCACAAGGGCGCCTTCGGGCAGGCCGAGTTCGCTGCGCATTTCTTCGATGGATTCGCCGGAGGCTGGCAGGTCGTCGTTGGCGTCTATCCAGCAGGTCTGCGGATAACGGACGATGGCACCGTAGCGCGCCACGTCGTTCGCATCCGGATGAACAAATGTATCGGACAGGCTGTATTCGTCGATCTGCGGTGCGTGTTGGCGGTGCCAGGTTAGCGGCCTGATCTGAACCTTGGCAACCCTGCGCAGGGGAATCTCGGGCCGGCACCATGGCGTATCAAATGCCATGTCTACAAAGATGTCCAGCTCATCCAGGCGCATGCGGCCTACCGCCTCATCGTCTGTCAAATGCGCGATTTCAACCACCTGGCCGGCCGCCTCACCCAGTGCCTCTGCAAGATACTTCTGTGGCTGCGCGGTGGGTGAGTAAAGGTGCAGGCAAAAGCGCGAGCTGTCATGCAACTGAAGCTGGCGCGCCAAGCCGCTTGCAAACCGCTGCTCACGCAGGCTTTGTATGGCTAGTCCAACATGAATGCGGCCATCGCGTGACGCTGTGCGCCTCGGTACAAAAGCAGGTATGGGTTTGCGCTGGTTGGCTGCAATGGTGGTTATCGAAATCTTGCGGATTTGCGCTACTTCGTCCTCGTGCAGGGGCAGCGCGTTGCCGTAGTACTGGGCATCGCGCCAGTCCCTGCCCATGCCCGTCTTGCGGCAATGTGCCAACATCGCACGCAATGTGGCGGTCAGGCGGTCATGTTCACGCCAGTCGCAGGTCTGAATGGCTTCAAACGCCGAGCGGGTGTAGAGCTGATAGGGGTCGGGCAGCGAGGCTGGCGGCTTCTGGATAAGACCTTCCGGTGTGACGACTGCCTGCGCCCCGGCCAGCAGGTGTTCAATGCGCGCTACAACGCCGGAGGGCAGTGCGGCAAATGCGCTGATGGACTCGTCAAACCGCGCGTTAAAAGCCAGCACAACAGCATGCCTGAGAGCCAGCTCCTCACTGCCAGGGAATTGCTGCAGGCCTTTTGACAGGTGCTCAAGCGCAGCAGCGTAAAGACGTGCACCTGTCAGGAAGTCTGAAAGATTCAGCCAGAAGGCGTGTTCAATTGGCTGTAATTCAAGGCAACGCCCAGCATGCGCCATAGCTGCATCCCACAGCCCTTCGCGAGCTGACATCAATGCCAAGTTATTAAGGGTGCGCAGGTGCGCGGGGTTCATGGCCAGCGCCTGCTCGTAGTACCGACGCGCCTGCGCAAACTCACCGCAGCTTTCTGCTGCGATAGCCAGGTTGGCAACGCCGTCAACATCACCCATAAGGCCGGTTTGTGAAGCCTGCAGCAAACGATAGGCAGCCACGGGGCGCGCCAGTTCTGAAAGCAGCGCAGCGCAGGCGGAAACAGCATGGATGTTTTCGGGCGCGAGGGCCAGAGCTTTTTCAAACGTGACCAGCGCGCGCTGAGGCAGACCGGCACCATGCAGGGCTTCGCCCAGCGCCATGTGCAGGGAGAAGTCATCGGGCGTGTTGCTTGCCTGCACCTCAAGCAAATGCAGGTGCACAAGCTTCTCGGCATGGGGGTGATCAGGAGCTGTCATATTTTTATTATCGGGTGATGCCTGTGGTTTGCAACTGCACAAGGCGCCAGTCATAGTGATGGCTGCAGGCGCAATGACATAATTAAAAGCATGGCTTTACCTCCCCTAAGCACGCTGCATCTGATGGGTCATTTCGACAATCCTTATTCCGGTGCCGAAAGGGAACTGCTCGACATTCAAAAGCTGCTGGCAGGCCGTAGGCCCGTGCAGTTCTGGTCTGATATAGCGCCGCACCGCTTTTACGCGGAACGCGGAGCCAGGGCTCTAGCGCCCTATGCGGGCGAGTTTCCAAAAGATGGCGTGCTGCTGGTAGCCGGTGTGCACGTGCTGCTTGGCAACTGGCTCAAATATGCCCGATTCGAGCGTGTGATCATGCTCTACAACCTGGCAAACCACGAGCGCCTGTTTGCGACGCTGGCAGCGCTGCGCAGCCTTGTCGCATGTGAGGTCGACCTGGTGTTTGTATCGCGGATGCTGCAGTTGTCCGTGAGCTTGCCGGGCAGGGTGATTCACAGCGTGATTGACCTGGAGCCCTATCTTGCCCAGGAGCCCATGGTGCCGCAGTCGTCCTCAGGGCCAGATGGAGCGGCGCCCGGGCGGCCCTTCACGATAGGCCGTGTCAGTCGGGATGAAGTTTCAAAGCACCATCCGCAGGATCCTTCGCTATACCGCATGCTCGCAGCCAATGGCGTGCGCGTACGTGTTATGGGCGGGTGCTGCCTTGCCAGAGAGCTGGAGGGCGTGGATGGCGTCGAACTTTTGGCGGCAGGCGCTGAAAGCGTCCCGGTATTCCTGAAATCGCTCGATGTGTTTTTCTACCGCACTGGCACGTGGGTGGAGGCGTATGGGCGGGTTGTCGTTGAGGCTATGGCCTCGGGTCTGCCGGTGGTAGCTGGACGCGTGGGCGGGTATGAGGATCTTGTCAGGCAGGGCGCTTCAGGCTATCTGGTCAATACACAGGAAGAAGCTTTTGAAGCGTTGATGGCACTGGTCGGGCAGCCGGTCATGGCAAGTCGGTTGGGCAAGGCTGCACGCATTGACGCACTTTCAAGGCACGGGCAGCCCGCCAGTGAGGCGGTGATTCAATCCTGGCTGCTGACGTCCTAAGGACGGACACTGCCAGCAGCGCGGCTAGCCTGCGTTCAGGGGCCGTTCCGAACCAGTCCGCTGGCACTGCTTCTCTGGAAAGCCAGTGCACCGGTAACGTTACCCAGTGCCGACGACTGGTTTGTGCTGTAGACCAGGCCTGCCCGTGCCGCCATGGTGCCGGTGAAGAACCCGTTTACAGATGTACCGGAGTTATTCGATAGGCCGATAAACGTGGCCGATCCAGGCGCAAAACTTGCTGACTGACTGATATTGACTGCGGTGGTTCCAAACTTGGTGGCGACCACGGCCTGCACGGAGCCGGCCGAAAAGTTTGCATCGAGGCTGGCACTCACCAGTTGGCCAGTTTGTGTCACACCACCCAATGTAGCTGTGGGGGCAGTCGAGCCAACGAGGGCGTAGCTCGAGGTGCCGCTAATCGGCATTTGTAGATTAGGCGTCGGCCGACCGACCAGATAGTGCACGGAATCCAGTACGTTGGAAGAAGTCACATAGTTGTATGTATCCCGAGTTTCGCGGGTGGCGTGCACCCAGTTCCCCCAACCCAGGAAATCGGCGTCGCTGATATTCCCGAGTGCGGCAAAAGTGCCGGTTGCAGCTGTGGTGTTGACAATCGATGTGCTGCTTGGGAATGTGGTCGCTGCTGCAAAGGTCCCGCCACCAGCGGTAGTGTTTAGAGTGCTTGCGACGTATGAACTCTGATTGTCATACACGCCCTGAAGCTTTTCGCCGGTAAAACTCGGCGTCAGCGTGCCGGATTTCCCGTAGCTTGCGCCATAACTGCCCAGCGTACCACCACCGTCCATGAGAACAGCGACCATCCCGGTTTGCACGATGCTGCTTGGTGTCAGCGCTTTTGATGTGTTGACGAAGCTCGCAGCACCTCCGAACACGCCGGTGCTCTGGCCGTAGCCGCCATAGCTGATCAATGCAAATTGGGCGTTTGTGCCACCGAAACCACCCGCCACAGTGCCGAAGCCACACAGGCCGGAATCCACCGCACAACCGGAGCCCGATATGGCCAGCGTGCCTCTCAGGCCATTGCCGCTTCCAGCAATGCCGCCGCGCAGGTTGTAGGAAATATTGTTTGGCATACTGATGTCAAGCTTGACATCCGCGTAGCTGCCCGACTGACCGGCAAAATCCACATTGATCTTGCTGGTTGACAGCAAAGTGCCGGAGCCGCCAGAGGTGGCAAAAACCGGGGTGGCGTCTTTCAAGGCGTAAGTGGCGCGCTGACCACTCAGTGCGGTCAGCGCCGTGTCCGGGACCGGGACACCAGCTATGAATGCCGTGGTTCCCACGCTTGTCGTGTTTTGGCCTGTAACCCAGGATGCGCCTTCCAATGTGCCCAGTACCAGATAGTCGCCGTTTTGCAACGTGCCGCTGCTGGCGGTAATGGTGGCCTTGCCAACTTTTGTTCCCGTACCTACAGAGGCCGAGTCCGAGATATATTGCGTTGGTATCGTCGCGTCGGTTCCTTCGCCGACCAACAGAGCACCGTTGACGCTGCTGCGCTGGTCATAGCCTGTAGCGGTCAAACCAATGCTGGTCAGGGCCACGCCGCTAAGCAGCTTGGGTGTCACATTTACCGGGGTCACTGGGGTCACTGGGATCACGGGAGTCACCGGGATCACGGGAGTCACCGGGGTCACGGGAGTGTCGGATTTTTTGACGTTGGTGGCAATGATGACGGTGTCGAGGACTTTGTTCTTGCCCGAATCGTCAGACTGATTGCCCACAGTCACGGGATCCTGCTTGGTTTGCGGCGTCGGCACATCGGCACGCGTGTTGGTGCGCACGGGCAGAGTCTGGTTGCTGACCACTACCACCGATTCGCCGGCGGTCAGGCCGACACAGCCTGCGGCATTGCAAACCTCGATGGCATCGAGTTCAGTCGTGACGCCCAGCGTGCCGTCCGGGTTGTAGCCGACATTGAAACCGGAGCCGCGAATACCAATGGTGGCCGTCTGCGTTGTAACTTTGTAGTTTTCACGGTTGCGTTTGCCAATCAGCCCGGTGATGGCGCGCATGCTGCCGCGCAGCAGGTCAACCAGGAAGCGGTCTTCCTTGGGACTGGCCTGGTCTACATAATTTGCAATCTTGAACTCGGTGTTTGGCTGTAGCGAAATCAGCCCGCCATCTGAAAACTTGACCTGTGCCCGCCCGTTCGGGCCGGTAACGATGGCCTGGCCACTTTCAATGTCCTTGCCCTTGACCAGTGTGTCGGTCTGGCCATCAGCGCGCCGGATATTTACTTCACCGACGGTAAACTGGGCGACACCGGCCGACACTGCGGCCGTGGCTGACAGCGGATAAGCCGCAGCCAGCGCCATCAGTAAGACAGCATTTTGAAGCTGGAATTGAGGTTTCTGTTTCATGGTGCTGCCTTGTGAAAAGGAATCTTGAGCATCTTGGGTTGTTGCAAGTTTGGAGAGGTACGGCGGTGACCTCAAGCACCGTACGTCAGAAATCCCGGCGAACGGTGACAGACAGCACGTTTTTGCTGAAATCCGAAATAGCGACATTTGATTTGACCGAGGTCAGTGACAACTGCGGGGTCACACGCCAGAACTTGGCGGGAACCCAGTTCATGCCCAGGTTCAGGTTGACCTGCCGGTCATGCCTGTTCATGAGGAAAAGTGGGTCGGGGCCGCCATATTGGCGGTTTTCAAGCGCCACGCTGCCGAAAACCGCGAGTTCTTCACGCAGTGATTTTTGCGCGCCCACACGCAGGCCCACCAGCTTGTGGCCGAACTGTGGAAACGCGCTGGAGATTTCTTTTTCGCGCCCGAAATAGCCGCCCGCGAACACCAGCAAGCCATCGCGGAATGCATAGGCGTACGAGGTACCGAGGACGGAGCGGTTCGCATCGCGGATTGACTGGCCTGGATAGCTCAGTTTTCCCCATTGCAGGTAGGTACTCCATTGCTGGAAACCGTCAGGACGGAAGGTCCATTCGCCGACCAGGCCTTGCTGGTCGCGTATGCGCGAGCCGTTGACAGAGTAGGTGCCAACCTGGGCGACGCCCGAAAACTCGTGCTTTTCGTAACGGTAGCTGGCGCCGCCGTTCACATCCAGCTGACCGGTATTGAAATTGCCGTTGGTGCCGTTGTACCGCTGGTTGCCAGAAAAATTGCCGATCAGCGACCAGCGCGGGTCAACGACGTATCGGCCGGATAGACCGCCGCCCACAGCCAGATAGTCATCACGAATTTTGACGCCGGCCGGCGTCAGTGTGAAGATTGCGCCGCCGAAGGCTGGCACGGCGATGTTCGCATTGGACGGCCCGCTATTGATATTGGTGTCCATGCCAAAACTGGCTTCGAGGTAAGGCCTGACGGAAGAGCGTGCGGCTTCTTCGGTGCGGTCAATGGCCTGCAGGAACTGGTCAATCGTGTCTGCGGCGCCCTGGGGAATGTTTTCACGTTTCGCCTCCAGCAGAACCCTGCGCGAGGCGCGGGTATCACCTACGGAGAACAGCGCACGTCCGAGTTCGGCGCGGGCACGCGAGTTTTCAGGTTGAACGGCAAGCACGCGTTCCAACGCAAACACAGCCCGCGTGAACTGTCCGGTTTCATTGGCGGCAATACCCAGGACCGTGTCAAAGTCGGGGTCACCGGCGCGCGGTGTTTCCAGAGGAGCCAGCAGGTCAAACGCCTGCTGGGCCTGGCCGGCCGCCAGCAGTGACCTTGCGTTGACGACGAGGGCATCAACCTCTGCGTGGGCTTGGCTGGCCAACACGCTGGCAAGAACAAAACTCCCTGCCAATAAAGCGTTTTTAGGAAACATCATAATTTTTCTATCTCCCACGGGTAACAACACGTAAATCAACAAGTTTTATATCACGACGAGCATGGTTTGAACACTCTGTTACCTTGTGTACCCCCTCAAACAGGGTATCGCAACAACAGCTTTTTCGCTCCCGCCGATCCGGCGCCGGGAAAACTGCACTGTTGACCGACCAAGGGTATGTCCGGGTTTGTTGCGATACAGTGGCCGCTCTAATATCAGTGTTTACTTATATTGCTTAAAAGCTTTTATGGACCAAATGATGCAAACAACCGGCGCTGTCGAGCAATCGCGAGTCTTTGAGCTCGCTGCGGAGCTGTTTGCCGTGCTTGCCACACCGATGCGCCTTCGGGTACTGAGCGCCCTGTGCGAGCGTGAAAAATCGGTCAATGAGTTGTTGCTGGAAATCAACACCACGCAGCCCAACCTGTCGCAGCACCTGGCCGTGCTGTACCGGACCGGGGTGCTGGCTAAACGCAAGGAAGGCACGCAGGTGATTTACCGCGTGCAAAGTGAAAAGGCGGTGGCGCTTTGTCGCAGTGTCTGTACTCAGATTGCCATTGAGCTGGATGAGCCTGAAGCCGTGCCCGTCGGGCAAAGCCTCGCGCCCCGCACAACCGTTGAAGCCTGAGCGGTATTTTCAGTTGATCCATTGAGACCACCATGCTCAACCGTTTTATCCAGCGCGCGCCCGAAAACTTCCTGACTGCGCAGCAGATGCGCGACGTCATGGCCGGCCGGAGGGGGTTTCTGGCCAGCGCTTTGGTGGCGGCGTCCAGCCTCGCCGCAGCGGCGCGCGTACAGGCGCAGGCCGTGGACGGCGACCCCAACATCCTTGAGTTGCCGGCACACAGCAAGGGACTGGGCCAGCCCGTGGCAGCCAGGCCTTACGGGCTGCCCAGTGAGTGGGAAAAAAACCTCCAGCGCCGTGAGAGCCCGGGCCTCACCCGCATAGGCGGCGCCAGCGTCAGTTTTTGCCCGCTGCAAGGTCTGTTCGGCATCATCACGCCCAGCGGACTGCACTTTGAGCGACACCACCAGGGCTGGTGGGATATCGACCCGGCTAAGCACCGGCTGATGGTCAATGGCACTGATGACGCCATGCTCAAGCGGCCTATGGTCTTCAACATGGACGAGCTGATGCGGCTGCCGAATGTCAGCCGCATGCATTTCATCGAATGCGGCGCCAACACCGGCATGGAATGGGGCAACACCGCTGTGCCCACCGTGCAGTACACGCACGGCATGTTGAGCTGCAGCGAGTTCACCGGCGTGCCGCTTCGCACATTGCTTGAACTCTGCGGCGCTGATCTGAAACGCGGCAAGTTCATCCTGGCAGAAGGCGCCGATGGCTCTGGCATGACGCGGACCATTTCGATGAGCCTGGTCATGAGCGGCGAGGTGATGGTGGCCTATGGGCAAAACGGCGAAATGTTACGGCCCGAAAACGGTTATCCGCTGCGCTTGATCGTACCGGGCGTGCAAGGCGTCAGCTGGGTCAAATACCTGCGCCGCATCGAGCTGGGAGACATGCCTTACGCTGCCAAGGACGAGACTATCCATTACGTTGACCTGCAGCCCAGCGGGCTGCATCGCCAGTACACCAGCATCCAGGAGGTCAAAAGCGTCATCACCTCGCCCAGCGGCGGCCAGGTCTTGCTTGACAAGGGCTTTCACACCCTCACCGGGCTGGCCTGGAGCGGGCGCGGCAAGATCCGGCGGGTCGATGTATCCAGCGACGGCGGGCGCAACTGGCGGCCGGCGCGGCTTGAAGGCCCGGTGCTCAGCAAGTGCCTGACCCGCTTCAATGCGGATTTTGTCTGGGACGGTAAAACGGCCATTTTTCAGAGCCGGGCTGTTGACGACACCGGCCAGATACAGCCGACGTACCACGAGCTGCGCCAGGTGCGGGCATCACGCAGCATTTATCACAACAACGCCATCCAGTCGTGGTCGCTGGAAGAAAGCGGCGAGATCAAAAATGTACAGACCTGAAGGCTTGAAAGGCTGGCTGAACACCGCATGGCTGATGGCGCTGGCGGTTGTGGCGATGACCGCGCACGCACAGGCTCCGCGTGACCTGCAGGCCAAATCAGCGCTGGCCGCGATCGGCCGCACCGCCACGCCGGCAGAAGTCAAGGCCTGGGATATTGACGTACGGCCAGACTTCGCGGGCCTGCCCAAAGGGCAGGGCTCGGTTCGGCAGGGGGAGGTGATCTGGGAGGCTCGATGCGCTTCGTGTCACGGCAGCTTTGGTGAGTCGTCGGAGTTTTTTACGCCGATTGCCGGTGGCGTGTCACCCGAAGACCTCAAGACCGGCCGAGTGGACGGGCTGATGCCAGGCGCCAACCAGCCGCAACGCACGACTTTGATGAAGCTGTCAACGCTGTCCACCCTGTGGGATTACATCAACCGCGCCATGCCCTGGAACGCCCCCAAAACGCTGACGACCAACGAGGTTTATGCCGTCACGGCCTACATCCTCAACCTGGGCAACATCCTGCCGGCAGACTTCACGCTGTCTGACGCCAACGTCAGGGACGTCCAGGCGCGACTGCCAAATCGCAACGGCATGACCACGGCGCATGCCATGTGGCCCGGCAACGAACTAGGGGGTACCGCCAAACCCGACGTTCAGGGCTCGGCCTGCATGAAAAACTGCCTTTCCGAAGTAGTGATCAGGAGTTTTCTGCCCAACTATGCACGCAATGCCCATGGCAATCTGGCTGAGCAGTCGCGCAGGCTGGGTCCCAGCCGCGGCGCCGACACCTCGCGACCGTCGCTGGTCGCTGGTGTGGAACTAAATGCAACCCCAGCCCCCGTATTAATTGGGCAGGAAGCTCCTGAAAACATAGCAAATCCGGTTTTACGTGACGATGCAGCCATCATGGCCTTGCTGCAAAAAAACGCCTGCATGGCCTGCCACGGCATGACGACCAAGCTTGTCGGGCCCTCGTTTGAGGCCGTCTCTGCCAAATATAAGGACCGGGCCGACGCGGTAAATGTCCTCTCGGGCAAAATCAGGTCTGGCGGTCAGGGCGTATGGGGTTCCATCCCCATGCCACCGCAGACCTTGAGCGCGGCTGATGCAGACCGGGTAGCCGCATGGCTGCTATCGGACGGCCGTGGAGGCCCAGGCAAATGATGCCGTCCCAGGCAGGCTCTGGCAACTGCAAAGCAGGTAGAAATCCTCTCCCTAGTGCCCCATTTTTTTGTGTCCAATGATGCACCAGCATCGATCTTTTGAAGGAGTCAGTCATGGAACGTCGTGATTTTTTAGCCAGCGCCCCGAGCGCCACCGTGCTCGCGCTGGCGGCGGCCGCAGGCGTGTCGCCAGCCTTCGCGCAAACCACCCAGAACGCGCCCGGCTGGAACAAAGCTGCGTTTGATACAAAGTCCTTTGCCGATGCAGCCAAAGCCCTGGGCGCTACCAGCGCCCCGGTCGAAAGCAAGGATCTGGTCCTGCAGGCGCCCGAGATTGCCGAAAACGGCAGCGTGGTGCGCGTAGGCCTGCAAAGCAACTTGCCCAACACCACCCAGATCGCCTTCATCGTCGAGAAAAACCCCAGCGCGCTGGCGGCGATGTTTGATATTCCGGCCGGCACCGATGCCAACGTGTCCACCAACATCAAGATGGGCCAGTCGTCGAACGTGTATGCGTTGGCAAAGGTTGGCGACAAATTTTTCTACGCCGTGAAAGAAGTGAAAGTAACTTTGGGCGGGTGCGGCGGTTAGGCCGCATTGCATCAGGTCCCCCAACAGTTGAAGTCAGGAGAAAAACATGTCAGATCCAATGCGAATTCGGGCTCAAGCCCAGGGCGATAAAACGACGGCGCGTGTGCTGGTTGCCCACGAGATGGAAAGCGGCCAGCGCAAGGATGCTGCCGGCAAAATCGTGCCAGCCTGGTTTATCCAGAGCATCAATGCCACCTGGAACGGTAAAACCGTGATGAGCGCGCAGTGGGGTACGGCGGTGTCAAAAAACCCGTTTGTGCAGTTCAGTTTCAAGGGCGGCAAGGTCGGCGACAAGCTGGTGGTCAGTTGGACCGACAACCACGGCGACAAGCGCAGCGACGAAGCTGTGATTTCCTGAGCCCGGCGCCATGAAACGCCATCCATTCGCGCTGCCTCTGGCCCTGCTGGCCGCCGCCGGCCTGTGTACCGCAGCCCTGGCACAGAAAACCACCGCCGAGGGCATTGCCGAGTACCGCGCCATGCTGGCCGATGGCAACCCGGCCGAACTGTACGAAGCCAGAGGCGAAGGCCTGTGGAAGCAGGCACGCGGCCCGAAAAACGCCTCGCTCCAAAAATGCGACCTGGGCAAGGGCCCGGGCGTGGTCAAAGGGGCGTTTGTCGAGTTGCCGCGTTATTTTGCCGATACCCAGCGCGTGCAGGACATGGAATCACGGCTGTTGACCTGCATGGAGCAACTGCAGGGCTTTGACGCCGCAGCCATTGCCAAAACGCCTTTCGGCGCCGGCGAGCAGAAGACGATTGAATCGCTCGTGGCCTATATTTCAGGCGAATCTCGCGGCATGAATTTCAACCTGCCACAGGCGCATGCACAAGAAAAACTGATGTACGAAGTCGGCAAGAAGATGTTTTACCTGCGCGGCGGCCCTTACGATTTCTCGTGCGCTTCATGCCATGGCGAAGACAACAAGCGCGTACGCCTGCAGGACCTGCCCAACCTGACAAAGCAGCCTGGTGCCAGCACCGGTTTTGGCGCCTGGCCGGCCTACCGGGTGTCCAGCGGTGATCTTTGGGGCATGCAGCGGCGCCTGAATGATTGCTACCGGCAGCAACGCTTTCCGTTTCCGGGCTATGTCTCGGATGCAACCATCGCGCTGGGCGTTTTCATGGGTGTCAATAGCAAGGGTGGCGCATCTACAGCGCCGGCCCTGAAGCGCTGAAACGATGGAAAGCATACCAATGAAAAAAACCGGCAAAAAACTGATCACTTACGTCACTGGAGTCGCGATGAGCGTGCTGCTGGCAGGCTGCGCCATGGCGCCCGGCAATGACCAGACCGACCTGGCTGCCCAGCAGATTTTGAAAACCTCGTTTCGGGACGAGGGCAGCGCCGGGCTGGACCGGCTGGTGCAGGATGCGTCGAACCGTGCCTGCTCAGAGTCGCAGGGCGCTGCGCTGGACGACAAGCTGGCCAAATCAATTGAGGCGGCCAATCTGCAAACCGTGCAGTTCCCCGCAGACGGCAAGCTGCTGGGCAACTGGCGTGA
>JANYFF010000128.1 GCA_025362825.1 Polaromonas sp.
CGCCAAAGCCAAAGACTGGCCAAAAGGCGACAAACCCAAAGATGCCCGCAACTGATCCGAAACCCATAGGGCGGTGATGACCCTGCGACCGACTGGAAACGATATCACTGTCTGCTTGTGCGTGACCCGCAACCGGCTATCCATGCTGCGGCGTGCGGCTACCACATCGCCCAGTGGAATCACGGCGGCTGGCATGCACCCGCGCGGCTGGCCGAGCAGGTGGCCGTGATCCGGCAGAGCCATTCCGCAAAGGTGCGTGAGTTGCTGCACGGCGTGCAGTTTCCTCAACCTGTCCCAGGGTCGACCGCATGAGCCCTGAAGAGCTTGAGGCCATTGCCGCCAAAACGCTGGCGCATTATGAAGCCAACGCCGTCCGCTTTTGGGAAGGCACCAAAGACCACGACGTCAGCCAGAACATCGCGGCGTTACTGGAGAACATCAACGCACCGGCGCCTTTCAGGCTGCTCGACGTCGGCTGCGGGCCGGGGCGGGACCTGGTGACTTTTACAATGCTCGGGCATCACGCTACCGGCATTGAAGGCGCAGCGCAACTTGCTGCGATGGCGCGCACCCACAGCGGCTGCGAAGTGCTGCAGCAGAACTTTCTAAACCTTGATTTGCCCGAAGCCCACTTCGATGGTGTGTTTGCCAACGCTGTGCTGTTCCATGTGCCAGGCCAGGCCTTGCCGGGCGTGCTGCGGGCGCTGTACGGGGCGCTCAAGCCGGGTGGCGTGCTGTTCAGCTCAAATCCGCGAGGTGATGGACAGGAAGGCTGGAACGGCGAGCGTTATGGCAGTTACCACGACCTGCAGGGCTGGCAGGGCTTCATGTCGGCTGCGGGATTTGTTGAGCTGGCGCACTACTACCGCCCGGCCGGCCTGCCGCGTGACCAGCAGCCCTGGCTGGCAAGTGTGTGGCGCAAGCCGGAAACCGCGCCTGGTCTGTAGTTGCTACTTTATTGATAGCTAGGTAGCAAGGAAAGACGCGGGATCAGCGCGTAAATGATTGCCAAAACGGTTGATTTTGGCAATTTCAGCCTTTTTCAGGGCTTCACAAACTTGAAGACGAACTGGTCCTTGGGCTGGGCCGGTTCGGGTGTGTTCTTGTCACGCGGGTCGGCCGGGTTGCGGTAGAAATCGCCTTGCCCTGCCAGTTTGAAGCCTGCAGCTTCAACTTCCTGGCGCAGGAACTTCTCATCTATGCGGTGCAGCGTGCTGCCCTCTGATATGCCTGTGCCAGGCCTTCCGGCGTGGTCTGCCAGCACATACATGCCGCCCGGTTTGAGCGCGGCAAATACGGCCTGGTTCATGCGGGCACAGTCCACACCCATGTGACCGAGGTCGTGGTAGTTGAAGATCAGCGTCACCAGATCAAGGCTCGCGGCAGCAACTGCGGCAGGCGCCGGATTCTCAAAAGGGTGCACAACAGGCACGATGTTGGCGACGACAGGGTTTTTGGCGCGCTCGGCCAGTGCCAGGGCCGAGCTGCGCCTGACCGGCGGGCTTGAGGGTGCTGTTGCGGCCGGCGCCGTCTGGGCGGCTGGTGCTGCATCGCCCTCGGGTGTTACCGCTGCGAGCGGAGCGCTGCCGGGCGCGCGCGGCGGCTGGCTCTGGCCATACACCCGGCCTGTGGGTCCCACGGCGCGCGCCAGCAGCTCGGTGGTGTAGCCACCGCCGGCACTCAGGTCCAGCGCATTCATGCCCGGCCTCACGCCGATAAAGGCCAGCAGCTGCGCCGGTTTGCGGCGCGCATCCAGGTTTCTGTCGCCGGCGCTGCGATCCGGGCTGGCGACGATGGCGGCAATGGTTTCGCTGCCCAGCACACTCGGCGCCGGGGTCATGGCGGTGCAGGCTGCCAGCGCCGCGGTCAATACCGCAGCCAGTGCTGCAGCGCCCGCGAATGAGCGGGCTGTTTGGGGGGCAGGGCGCAAATGTTTCTGGTTCATGCTGGTTTGTCTTTCGTTCTTCTCTTTAAAACCCAGTGTGCCACGGGCTTGCTCTTTTAATGTTCAATCGGCCGATAGCCGGCGCAGCTGCGCCCGCAAGCCATCGACCTCATCAAGCAACTGCAGCGCCAGCGCCGCGCCTGCCAGGTTGACGCCAAGGTCGCGCTGCAAGCGCACGGCTACCTTGGCGCGATGCAGGTGCAGGCCGGTAAAGCGCCAGTATTCAGGCGCTTCGCCCATGGGCGCGAGCACGCCTTCATGCACCAGCTCGATGATGATGTCGGCCTGCTCGGCGCAGGCGCGGCAGATGTCGGCCAGCGTCAGTTCGGTTTGATCTTCGAGCACAAAGCCACTGGCGTGCTGGAAAGACGCCGAGTTGGAGAGGGTGAAGTTGGTGGTCATGCCTGGCCTTCAAGGGTTTTTTCAAGTGCTTCAACCGCCGCGCGCGGGTTGAAAGGTTTGAATGCAGCGCTCAGGTCTGCATAGGCGCGCTTCGCGGCGTCGGTATCTGCGGGCGGCAAGCTGATTTGCAGCACAAAGTAAAAGTCGCCAGGTGTCTTACCGGGCAGGCCGCGCCCCTTCAGGCGCAGCTTGCGGCCAGCCACCGAGCCCGCGGGGATTTTGACTTCAACATGCCCGGTGGGCGTGGGCGCCTCGACCTCTGCGCCCAGCGCGGCTTCCCAAGGGCTGACGGGCAAATCCATATACACATCGTGGCCGTCGGCGCGGTAAAGCGGGTGCGGCAAGACCTCCACGTCAAGGTAGAGGTCGCCGGCTGCGCCCTGGCCCATGCCCGGCGCACCTTGCGCAGCCAGGCGTATGTGCTGGCCAGCGCGTATGCCTTTCGGGATCACAAACTCGATGGTGCGTTCGTGCATCTGCACACGTCCGTCGGCAGTCTCCTGCGGCACGCGCAGTTGCAGCGTGCGCGTCGCCCCGCGGTAGGAGTCTTCAATATTGATCTGGATGCGCGCGTGCTGGTCCTGACCATGCATGTCGAAGGTCTCGGCGCTGTTGCGGCTGCGGTAGCTCTGCCCGCCGCCTCGGCCACCGCCCATACCGCGGAACAGCGAATCAAAAAATTCGCTGTGGTCGGCGCCCGAGCTGTCATCAAAACCGCTGGCTGAGCCCTGCTGCCGGCCAGCCCATTCAGGCGGCGGCCGAAAGTCCTGGCCCGCCTTGTAGTTGGCGCCCAACTGGTCGTAAGAAGCCCGTTTTTCAGGGTCTTTGAGCACGTCATAGGCTTCGGCCAGCTCCTTGAAGCGCGCCTCGGCGTCTTTTTCCTTGCTGACGTCGGGGTGGTATTTGCGCGCCAACTTGCGGTGCGCGCGCTTGATCTCGTCGGGTGTTGCCGTGCGCTCCACACCCATGACCTTGTAGTAATCCTTGAATTCCATAAAAAGCCTTTGCAAGGACATGCGCCTTGGCCTCACCATAGCAAAACATGCGCAATACGGCTGTAAGACACTTGCGCGATGTTTCCCATTGGGGTTGCAGCTCTACTCCGGGCGGCCGGCTCGCCCTATGATGCGCGCATGAATTCAAGCCCTACCTCCAGCAGCCTGCACGCACTTTTCAATGCCCAGCACCAGGCCAGCCGCCAACAGATTGACGTGCCGCTGGCTGTGCGCCGTGACAGGCTGCTGCGCATCAAGGCCCTGCTCGACGACCATGGCCCGGCGTTGGCCCAGGCCGTGCAGGCCGACTTTGGGGTGCGCTCCCCGCAGCTGACGGAGATTGCCGACCTGTTTGTGCTGCGTACCCTGCTGTCGCACACGCTCAAGGCCCTGCCCAAATGGATGAAGCCGCAAAAAGTCAGCACGCCGCTCTACCTGCAGCCCTCACACGCTTATTTGCAGCGCCAGCCGCTCGGCGTGGTGGGCGTGGTGTCGCCGTGGAACTACCCGGTGCAACTGTCGCTAGGCCCCGTCATCACGGCCCTGGCTGCCGGCAACCGCGTGATGCTCAAACCCAGCGAGCTGACACCCAAAACATCTGCGCTGCTGGCGGAGCTGATTGGCAAGGCCTTTGCTGCAGATGAGCTGTGCGTTGTGCAAGGCGATGGCGAGTTGGCCGCAGAGTTCTCGGGCCTGCCGTTTGACCACCTGTTTTTTACAGGCTCGACCGCCGTGGGCCGCATCGTCGCCAAAGCCGCTGCCGCCAACCTGACGCCTACCACGCTGGAGCTGGGCGGCAAATCACCCTGCGTGATTGATGCATCCTGCGACCTGAACACCGCCGCCATCAAAATTGCCCACGGCAAGCTGCTCAACGCCGGCCAGACCTGCATCGCCCCTGACTACGTGCTGCTGCCCAAAGGCAAGGAAGCCGCATTCGGCGATGCGTTTGCAAATGCAGTTGCCAAGCTCTTCCCGACCATTGCCGGCAACCCCGACTACGCCGCCATCATCAGCCCCCGCCACCACGAGCGCCTGCAGGCCATGCTGGCACAGGCCGAGCGCGAAGGCGCCCGCGTGCAGGTGATGGGCGAGGGCGCCGATGCGGCAAGCGGTGAGCCAAGACAGATGGCGCCCGCGCTGGTGTTTGGCGCACAGGCTGACTCGCGCTTGCTGGCTGAAGAAATTTTCGGCCCCATCCTGCCCGTGCTGCCCTATGACAGCCTGAAAGACGCCATCGACTACATCAACGCCCGCCCGCGGCCGCTGGCCCTGTACTGGTTTGGCACCGATACCGCATCGCGCGACCAGGTACTGGCCCAAACCGTCAGCGGCGGCGTCACCGTCAACGACACCCTGATGCACATCGCCCACGAAAATCTGCCGTTTGGCGGCGTCGGCGAAAGCGGCTGGGGCAGCTACCACGGCGAAGCCGGCTTTCTGCGCCTGAGCCAGCAAAAGCCGGTGCTGGTGCAGTCGAAGTGGGCCAAGGGAGATTTGTTTTATCCGCCTTATGGCAAACGCTTTGACCAGGTGATGGGCTTGCTCAGGCGCTGGCTGTAATTTCATTTGCTATGCTTGTGATAGCTGAAAGCGACCGTATTCCGGCGGCTGCAGCTGTAAATGTTCTGTAGAACCTTGTTTTTTCAGTCCACCGGCATTGCAACCTTGAAGATCGCGATGGCGTAGTGCCTCCACCACTAGCGCCCCACGTACGCACACGTCCTAGTGCCCTCCTGAACCACACGCGTGCATTGTTGAAGCGTGGCGTGGCGCCAACTGGTTCGTAAGGCCAGGGTGATGGGTATCGTCGGGGTTTGTGGTTTGGTGGAGTCCGGTGCGGTGACCACTGTGCAATTGCCGGATCAACCGCATGCGGCGCTTGTACTGGTTCAGTGTGTGCCAACGGCTGTTCAGGGCCCTCACCCTGCAGCAACTATCGAGCTATCTAAGCGTTCTGTTTCGTGCCTTGGCTGCGGGGCTTGGACTCTTCTTGGTCCTTGTCCGTAGGTCTTGGTCGCTCGCGATTGAAAAGAACGCGCTGGTACCAGTAGCCACTGGCATTGAGCTGCAGTTTCCCTTCTCTCAAACCCCATCACACGCCAAGCGCCGACCCTGATGACGGTCGTTTCAAATTTGGCATTGACCGATGCCGTACAACCAATCATAATAGTTAAACAGTTATACAATTAAGAAATTGAAACGAGGAGTTTTTCAATGAATTGGCCAGCCGTTATTTACAGCGAAGAAGTTATTAGAGAAGGCTTCGGCATTGAGGACGTCAGAATTCCCCTGGAAGCCAAAGTGGCGTTGCTGGACGCTTTGTCCGAAACCGGACTGAAGCGGCTGACGGTCGGTGCCTTCGTCAGTCCTCGCTACGTGCCTCAAATGGTCGACTTTGAAGAGCTGCTGCGCTCCTTTCATCCAAAGCCGGGCGTCACTTACCTGACGTTTTCGCACACCCCTAAAGCGCGCAAGCTTGCGCAGCAGTTTTCGCCGCCCTTGACCGTTGAAGAGGAGGTGTGCACGTTCTTCATGGACATCTGCGACATCCACCAGCGCCGCAACATGAATCGCTCGATTGCACAGGCCATAGAGACCTGGCCCGAAGTCATCGTCGATGCAAAGAGCCGGGGCGTGACTCAGGCGCGTGTGGGCATTGCCTCCGCATGGGGTTCAAACTTTTCCGGCAAGTTTAGCCAGGCCTATCGGCTTTCTATGCTGGCGCGGCAGATTGACCTGTTCAGGGCGTCGGGCATGGAGGTGATTGAAATCGGACTGCACGACTCGCAGAGCTGGTGTCTGCCGCATGAGATGGAAGATGACCTGAAGGAAATAAAACGCCGCTGGCCTGAGGTCAAGCATTTCCACCTTCACATGCATGACGCGCGAGGAATGGCACTGCCGTCCATTTATGCCGCCTTGCGCGCGCTTGATGCGAGCGATACCTTGCTCCTTGAAGGTACGCTGGGCGGAATCGGCGGCGGCCAGTACAGCGGTAATGGGCGTGCATCGGGCATGGCGGCAACCGAAGATGTTCTGCACATGCTGGAAGGCATGGGCATTGAGACCGGCGTGAACCTGGAAAAAGTCATCGAGTGCGTATGGATGCTTGAGAAAATTATCGGTCGCCCCGCATTTGGTCATGTATCCAAGGCCGGTTTGAGGCCCATAGCCCCGAAGAATTTTTATGACCCGAATTTGCCGGCGGTGGAAAGCCTGGAAGCTGCAAAGCATTTCAAGTTTGGACCGATTGCGTATGAGAAAGAGGGCTACTCCCCCTGGAAGCAACCCATTACAGGACCTTATTTCGAGGTCCACAACATCACCTGAAACGTCAACAAAAGGAGAAGATAAATGAACTTTGATTTAACTGAAGATCAAGTGGCAATTCGCGACTCGGTTCGCAAGTACGCCGAGGCCGAACTGCTTCCCAATTACCAACGCTGGGACAAAACTGGTGAGTGGCTGACCAAGGACTTCATGGACAAGCTGGTCAACATGGGTTTGTTGCGCCTGCGCTTGCCAGAAAAGTATGACGGTCAGGGTTATTCGTTTGTGGACTGCGGCATTGTGTGCGAAGAAATCGGCCGCTGCGACCATCAAATTCGATACATCATCTCCAACGCAATTCACCTGGGCGAGATGGCGTCGTCCATGCACCCAGATCTTCAGGCAGAGTGGATTCCCCGAATCGCAAATGGCGAGATGATGTCACTTGCTTTCACCGAACCGCGTGGTGGTGCCGATGCAGGCAACATCACGACCAAGGCCGTCAAAGATGGTGACCACTACATCATCAACGGCGAGAAAACCAGCATCACCTTCACCGGCGTTTCCAAAGTGGTTTTTGTGTCGGCACGCACCGGAGGACCTGGTCCCCGTGGGCTGTCGTTCTTCCTGGTGCCAACCGACACCCCAGGAGTCTCGACGTCCAACTTTGAACGCATGGGCCAGCGGCTGGATCGCGGCGGCAGCTTCTTCTTCGACGATGTCCGCATTCCTGCGCGCAACATGATTGGCAAGGAGAACGAAGGCTTTATTTGGGCTATGACGATCATCGGCTACAACCGTAACTTCGTTCCGCTAGCGTGTATCGGCGCAGCACAAAAGTCTTTGGAAGAAACCATGGAGTACCTCAAGACCCGTCAGATCATGGGGAAATCGGCCTCCAAGTGGCAAGGCGTAGCAAATGAACTGGCAACCGAGGCGACCAAGCTTGAAGCGGCTCGCATGTTGTGCTACCGCGCCCTGTCGCTCAAAGACCAGGGCAAGCGTCACGATGCTGAATCGTCCATGGCCAAATGGTGGGGTGTCAAAACAGCGAATGAGGTTTTGTACACCTGCATGCGCCTGAACGGACATTACGGTTGGGCAAAGGATTTGCCACACGAACAACGCCTGCGCGATTGCCTGGGTATGGAGTCAGCAGACGGTCCGCGTGAGGTCCACCTTGGCATCATCGCCCGTGACTTACTGGGTAAGGAATTTGCACCGTTCTGACAAAAGCGCTGGCATCATGAGTTCCAGCTTCGATCCCCGAATGCAGGGTTGGGCCGAGGAGCAGGGCATGGACGAATTCACGACGCTCGTTGGACCGTTGTGGGGTCGTCTGGACGTTGGTGCGAAACGGTGCGCGTTTCTGGCGGAGCAAAAGCATCTCAACCGCTACGGCGGAGTTCATGGGGGATGTTGTGGACAAGGCGTTCAGCATGAAAGCTTGGGAGGCGTGTGGACGCCCCCACATCGCCACGGTTCAGCTCGATCTGCGGTTCGTGGACAGCGTGACGTAATCCAGCTTGGTTAAGGCCTGCTGCGAAGTAATCCGCAAGACCAGTTCCATTGTTTTTGTGACCGGGCGCTTGCACAGTGGCGCCAAGGTCGTTGCTACGGCTTCGGGCGTCTGGAAATATCGATAGGCCACCTGCATACATGACAATGAACGAGCAATCGCATCTTAAATCGCCTGGCGCCCTGGCCGGAGTCCGGATCGTCGACATCACGACAACTGTTCTTGGGCCGGTAGCCACCCAGATACTGGGAGATCTGGGCGCGGATGTCGTGAAGATCGAGCCTCCTGATGGCGACCCAATGCGGCACCTGGGCCCGTCCCGAAATGAGGGTATGGCTGCCATGTTTTTGGGGATGAACCGGAATAAGCGCAGCATCGTACTGAACCTCAAGAAGCCGGAATCTGGAGAAGTCCTGAGGCGCCTGGTCGCCAGGGCGGACGTCGTCGTGCACAACATGCGGCCCAATGCCGCAGAGCGTCTTGGCGTTTCGTATGCACATTTGTCTGCGCAAAATCCACGGCTGGTGTACGCCTCCGCCTCGGGCTATCGACGTGACGGCCCTAACCGCGACCTGCCGGCATTCGACGAGCTGATCCAGAGCGTCAGCGGCATATCCGGTTTGTTCATGCACGGGGGCGAGCGGGCGCGTTATGCGCCATTTGTCATCGCCGATAAGGTGACGGGCTACGTTCTGGCATCCTCGATTTCGGCGGCCTTGTTTGAACGAGAACGCAGTGGAGTCGGTCAGGAAGTCCAGGTGCCAATGTTTGAGACTCTGGTCGAGTTCAATCTGCTTGAGCATTTCTGGGGCAGGGCGTTCGTTCCCCCTTTGGGTGAGGCTGGGTACCCTCGTATTCTGACGCCGGAGCGTCGGCCCTTCCGGACCAAAGACGGCTATATCTGCGTGTCCGCGACAACCGACCAGCAATGGGAACGATTGTTCAGCGTGGTGGGGCGTCCAGACCTTGCCGCCGACCCCCGCTTTGCCAGGATGGCTCAGCGAACATTTCATTTTGAGGCGGCTTTCCAGTACCTCAACGAAGCCATGCTGGCGCGCACCACAGCCGAGTGGATAGAGGCTTTCAAGACTGTCGATCTTCCCAATGGCCCAGTCAATGAGTTGGCTGATCTTTTCGATAGCACTTATCTGCGCGAGACCGGCTTCTTTAACGAATACGACCATCCGTCGGAAGGGCGGCTGGTCGCGACCAATCCGGCGGTCAGCTTTTCCCGTACGCCGTCCGGCATGCGTCGTCCGCCGCCCCGACTGGGTGAGCACACCCGCGAAGTCATGAATGAAGTCGGTTTTCTTGAACCTGAGATTTCCGTGATCGAGGCGCATCAATGTGTGAAACCGGCGCAGCTGGACGCAGAAACAACCTCAGAAGGATTTTGAAAATGGGACCTCTAAATGGCTTGAAAGTCATAGAACTCGCGGGCATCGGACCAGGTCCGATGGCCGCCATGTTGCTGGCCGACCTTGGCGCGACAGTGCTGCGGATTGATCGTAAAGAACCGAGTGGTTTGGGTGTGTCCCGCCCGGCCCGATTTGATCTCCTGCTACGCAACCGACGATCCCTTCCACTCGATCTTAAGGACCCTGCTGCGGTAGATTTTGTGCTAGACCTTGTTAGCCGCTCGGATGTTTTGATAGAGGGATTTCGCCCTGGCGTTGCCGAGCGACTCGGGCTGGGCCCCGAGGCTTGCCATAAAAAGAATGAAAAATTGATCTATGGCCGCATTACCGGATGGGGGCAGAGTGGACCGCTTGCCAATGCTGTGGGACATGACATCAACTACATCGCACTTACCGGCGCGCTTCACGCGATCGGTCGCGCCGGACAGGCGCCCGCCGTGCCCATTAATCTTGTGGGTGATTTTGGCGGAGGCACTCTGTACCTGGTGATGGGAATCCTTGCTGCGCTATATGAGACGAAGTCCTCCGGCAAAGGCCAGGTCGTTGATGCGGCCATGGTCGACGGCGTAGCCTCGCTCATGACGCAGCCGCACGGCACCTTTGCCGCGGGGATGATGTCGCACGAGCGCGGGACCAACATCACCGACTCCGGTGCTCCTTTTTATGACGTGTATGAATGTTCCGACGGGAAATGGGTGTCGATAGGGGCTGTTGAAAAGAAGTTTTACCAGGAAGTGCTGCGCCTGCTGGCGCTTGATTCGCTGCTTGCTGATCAGTGGAACCGCGCTACATGGCCTGCCGCCAAAAGCCGGATCGCACAAAAAATCAAGATGCACACACGTGATGAATGGTGTGCGGTATTCGACGGTACCGAAAGCTGTTTTGCACCCGTTCTCACGCTGGAAGAAGCGCCTCTGCATCCCCACTTCCAGGCACGCGCTACTTACGTGGAGGTAGATGGCGTCACACAACCTGCACCAGCTCCTCGGTTCAGCAGAACTGTCCCTCCGACACCGAAGGCATTCCAGCCATGGAATCGTGAGGAAGCACAGGAAATCCTCGGTCACTGGCTGGACGACTCGCAGGTGCTCGCTGCGAGAAATTCCGGCTTGATCGACTGAAGCTCCGGTGCTCCGTCTGAAAGATGCAAGCCGATTCCTTGATGTTAAAAAACCAAGAGACATGATGAAAAGTTCTCGACCAAGACTGCTGGCATCAGCTCAGTGGCAGACAGACCGACGCCGACTGATTGGAAAGGGCGCCGCATGGAGTGTCTTGCTACTTGCTCAGTGGCCGTCCCTGTCTCAGGCTCAACGCGGGTATCCCGGCAAGCCTGTCCGGATCATTGTGCCGTTTCCCGCCGGTCAAGGTACGGACTCGGCTACGCGGCATCTGGCTGAACAGTTGACCAAAGCGCTTGGGCAAAACTTTTATATTGAAAATCGGCCAGGCGCCGATGCCCGTATAGGCATTGAGTTGCTTGCCAAAGCGGCTCCCGATGGTTACACGCTGGGGATCGGGACCGGCGGAACGCACACGATCAACCCAAATATTCATCTTTCGCTGGGTTATGACCCTGAAAAAGATTTCGAGCCGATCACGCTGACCGGGAAGCTGCCTCTGCTGTTCGCAGCGCATCCATCATTTGGCCCGAGCTCGATCCAGGAGCTTATAACCGCTGCGAAAGCGGCACCCGATACGCTGAATGTTGCGCTTCCCGCGCTACCTCAGCGCATCGCTTTCGAAATGTTTCGTGCGCAGGCCGGTGCGCCCTTGTTCGGCATTCCCTACAAAGGCTCTGCGTCCGCGCTACCCGAAGTGATGAGCGGCCAGGTTCCGCTGATCGTGGACAGCATTACGGCATTGAAGGTGCACATCGCTTCTGGCCGCCTGAAGGCGCTAGCGGTGACTTCGCTCAAGTCGACCGAGCTGATGCCAGGCGTGAAATCTGTGGCAGAGCAGGGTGTACCGGGCTTTGAGTTGACATCCTGGAACGCGGTTTTTGCGCCCAAGGGAACGCCCGCGGCGATCGTAAATTTGCTGAATGCAGAGCTGCTCAGGATCCTGGCTCAACCCGAGACTCGCCAGCGCCTGAGTTCACTCGGTTTTGAAGGCGTCGGCTCGACGCCCCAACAATTGGCCGCGATTGTTCGTGTTGAACGCGAGAAATGGGGCGGCATCATTCGGGCTGCAAATATCAAGGCTGAATGACCCCTACGCATTGCCGCAACGTACGGTATCGACCCGAACGGGGTACGACTTCAAATGATTTGATTTACTTTTAAAGGAGACAACAATGCACACTCAATTCTCGAAGACAAAAAGTCGCCATGCAGGTCTGCTGTTGGCGGCTTCGCTGGCGCTGGTTGGCGGGACGGCACTGGCGCAATCTGGCACCTTCCCGAATCGGTCCATCAAGATCATCGTGCCTTACTCTGCGGGTAGCGGAAGCGACGCCGTTGCACGCACCGTAGGGCAGGCTGTTTCGGAGCGAGCCCAGCAGCCCGTGGTTATCGAGAATCGCGAGGGTGGCGGTAGCCTTGTGGGTACTCTGGCCGCAGCAAAATCGCCGGCAGACGGGTACACGCTTCTGGTGGTGGCCAATCCTTTTGTCATTGGTCCGACCCAGAAATCCACTTCTCCCTACGATCCAGTGAAAGACTTTGTGCCGGTGGCAAAAGTGGCGGTGATCCCGCTTGTGTTGGCCAGCGGCATGAGCCTGCCCGTCAAAAACATGACTGAGCTGGTGGCCTATGCCAGGGCGAACCCTGGCAAGCTAAGCTATGCGTCTTCTGGTCCGGGCACGATTAGCCAGCAGGAAATGGAGATCTTCAAGCAGGCCGCTGGTCTGGATATCGTCGAAGTCGGCTACAAAAGCACCGGGCAGGCCTTGACCGATCTGGTCGGCGGGACGATACCACTGTTTCCCGTGGTGGTATCCAGCGTAATGCCGCACTTGAAAGCCGGGCGCCTCCGTATTCTGGGCGTGTTTGACACGCGCCGTACGCCGCTTTTACCGGATGTTTTTCCCATTGCCGAAGAGTTGCGGATACCTGGCTATGTTCCGACGCCGGTATGGTACGGTTTTGTTGCACCCGCCGGCACACCTCGCGAAGCCGTCGATGTTTTGAAACGCCTCATTGAAGGGGCCATGCAGACTGCTGAAGTCAAGGAGCGCATGTCAGGCTTGGGCGCGCAGGTGATCAACCCGACCAACGAGCAGTTCATGGCAGACCTCAAGTCGGAAAGCGAGAAGGCATCTCAACTCGCCAGGAAGCTGCCTATTCCCAAGTGAAGCGATGCGGGTTGATCGTAATATGCTGACGCCGCACAGCCTTTGTTCAAGCTAAGCAATGGGGCGCGCTGTTCGCTTGACCTTGCCGATCGGACGCAGCTTGCTCACCGGCGCGTCCAGCAGGTCGATGGTCATAGGTGATTTGTAGGCCGCCATGACGAGGTCGCGCATGTGTTCCAGATGTTCACGCCAGAAGCGCTCGGCCGCGGCCGGCGTTCCACTGCGCATCAGCTCCACCGCCTTTACGCGGCTGCGAATACTTTCCTGACGTAGCTTGTCGACACTCGCCCTGGCCAG
>JANYFF010000148.1 GCA_025362825.1 Polaromonas sp.
ATGGCCAGCAGGTGGTCCAGCTCTTCCTTGTGCTTGATGCAGTTGCTGGCATGCCAGCGCTTGATGAGCCACATCACGCCTGCGACCACCAGCCCGAATGCGGTGATGGCGCCAAAGGCCGAGAGGCCCATGCCGGTGGACAGGCTGTAGAAAGCGCCAAGGCTCAAAATGCAGGCCTGCTCGTTGAAGTTTTGTACGGCGATTGAGCGACCGGCGCCCATCAGGTTGTGGCCGCGGTGCTGCAACAGCGCGTTCATGGGCACCACCAGGAAGCCGCCCAGCCCGCCCAGCAAGATGAGGAAGGGCGCGGCCACCCAGACGTTGCTGATGAAATTCATGCCGATAACCAGCAGGCCCATGGCGATGCCCAGCGGCATCACGCTGGTGGCCTGGTCCAGCCGCATACGCACAGATGCCAGCACTGCGCCCACAGCCGTGCCGATGGCGACCACGCCGACCAGAGACGAGGCCTGGGTTGTGCTGTAGCCCAGTGCTGCGGCGCTCCAGGCCAGCACGATGTAACGCAGGTTGCCCGAAACGCCCCAGAACAGAGTGGTGGTGGACAGCGAAATCTGACCCAGCTTGTCGCGCCACAGGGCTGAATTGCAGTTCCAGAAATCGGGCAGCAGTTCCAGCTTGTTGCGCGGCATGGGGCGCATTTCCACACCGGTACCGGGAATGCGCGTGTTGAACCAGGCGGCGATGGCATAAAGAAATATCAGCACGGCAATGGCTGCCTCAGGCGCCGTGTCTATGCTGGTATCAAAAATCGGCAGGTCAATGGACAGCAGCATGGTGGAGATATGGCGTCCCACCAGCTGGCCGCCCAGTAACACGCCGAGGATGATCGATGAAATGGTCAGGCCTTCAATCCAGCCATTGGCCTTGACCAGTTGCGATGAAGGCAGCAGCTCAGTCAGGATGCCGTACTTGGCGGGTGAATAAGCCGCGGCACCGAGGCCGACCACTGCGTAGGCAAGCAGCGGATGCAGACCGAACAGCATCATCAGGCAGCCGCAGACCTTGATGGCATTGCTGTAAAACATCACCTTGCCCTTGGGCTGGGCATCGGCAAACGCACCCACGTAGGGCGCCAGCACCACATAAAAAAGCGCGAACATCGGCACCAGTGCAGCGGGCTGCCACTTGGGCGCACCGTCGCTTTTTAGCAGCTCTACGGCGGCTACAAATAGCGCGTTATCAGCCAATGAGCTGAAAAACTGGGCCGCCATGATGGTGTAAAAACCGCGCTTCATTAAACTGTGTCGATCACTTCATAAAAGGCAGCAGCGGTGCTGATGCCACAAAATAAGGGTGAATGTCTCCGTACGATGCTGGTTTATAGCATGGGGGCAGGTGCCAGAATCCACAGTACCCTTTGGTAAAGCTGCCAGAAAGTCTGTTAGCAAATCCCCGTGTGGGTTGCAAATGCCCGTTCACACCGCCATAACGCCATGCCACGTCCCATTCTTGCCACCATAAACACAGCCGCTCTGGCGCACAACCTTGCACGCATGCGCAGTGCCGCGCCGGACGCCCGTATCTGGGCCATCGTCAAGGCCAATGCCTATGGCCACGGCATTGAACGCGCCTTTGAAGGCCTGCGCAGCGCCGATGGTTTTGCGCTGCTCGACCTGACCGAAGCGCAGCGCCTGCGCGCACTTGACTGGCGCGGTCCCATTTTGCTGCTGGAGGGCTGCTTTGACGCGCGCGACTTGGAGCTGTGCTCGCGGCTCAACCTGTGGCATGTGGTGCACTGCAACGAGCAGATAGACATGCTGGCGGCGCACAAAACGCAGGTGCCACACCGCGTGTTTTTGAAAATGAATTCTGGTATGAACCGTCTTGGATTCACACCCCAACGCTATCGGGCGGCGTGGACGCGCCTGATCGCTCTGCCACAAGTCGAAGAGATTTCATTGATGACGCATTTCTCAGATGCCGATGGCCCCAAGGGCGTGGCCGCGCAGCTGGCGGCCTTTTACGCCGTCACGCACGACCTGCCGGGCGAGCGCTCCTTCAGCAACAGCGCAGGTGCGCTGCGCCATGGCCACGAGCTGGCTGCGCGCTCTGACTGGATACGGCCCGGCATCGCCGTGTATGGCAGCTCGCCCGATTTCCCCACGAAAAGTGCTGCGGACTGGGGCTTGCAGCCGGCGATGACACTGGCCTCAAAAATCATCGGCCTGCAAACCCTCCAGGCTGGCGACACGGTGGGCTATGGCTCCAGCTTCACGGCAGACGGTCCGCTGCGTATAGGCGTGGTCGCCTGCGGTTATGCCGACGGCTACCCGCGCCACTGCACCACCGGCACACCGGTACTCGTGGGCGGCGTGCGCACCCGCATGGTCGGCCGTGTCAGCATGGACATGATCACCATTGACCTCACGCCGGTACCTGTTGCCGGCATGGGCAGCGAGGTAACGCTGTGGGGCCGTTCAACGGCAGGCACGGTGCTCGCAGTCGACGAGGTTGCTCGGGCTGGCGGCACGGTGGCGTATGAGCTGATGTGTGCGCTGGCGCAGCGTGTGCCTGTGGTGGTGGAGACCTGATTTGCCATTGGCGCAGCTGCATTGAAGCTTCAGCCGGCAGGTAGTTACTGGCTACCGATAAACCTCACGCCGATTACCGACCCGCAACACCCGCACCACGATGCGCTGATCCTGCAAATCGCATATGACGCGCCAATCACCAATTCGGTATTTCCAGTAGTTGCCCAGCTTGCTGCCAGCAAGTGCTTCGCCCAGCTCACGGGGGTTTTGCATGTTTGCCAGACGGTTGCGCAAGAATTCCAGAATACGAATCTGAACCTGTTTGTCCAGCTTCTTTAAGTCCTTGACTGCGTCGGGATCAAATTCAACGACCCAGGCCAAGCTGGCGCTCCACATCGTCCAGTGGAATGGTCTTGCGATTCTTGCGGGCTCGTGATTCGGCCAGGTAGTAGTCCTCAAGGTCGTCTATGAACTCAAGGATGGCTTCTCGCGCGAGCGTGGTCTTGGTGCGGCCCGTTTCCTGTGCCAGGGCGTTGAGGCGTTGTTCTATCGGTTCAGGAAGTCGTATGGCAAGCATGAAAGCCTTTCGATATACATGTATAGCAATTATAAACTTTCGTTTGATTCCGCTAACCTGGAGCACGCATTGGCATGGCTACTTACGCTTCCTCAACCCCAGCGCCATCACCGTCCCCACCACCACCAGCGCGCCGAGCACCTGTATCGGGGCAATCGACTGGCCGAGAATCAGCCAGGCCAGCACCAACGCGAAGACCGGTTCGACATTCATGATGGCTGAGTTACCTGCCACGCCAAGCTTGGGGAGCACGGTAAACATGATGGTGAAGGCGGTACCGTATAAAAAAGTCAGCGTCAGCAAACCGCCCCAGCCAGCGCTGGTTTGCGGCAGGTGAAAGCCGCCCTGGGTCGTCACCACCGACAGTGCAATCAGGCCGGTGATGACCATGGTGCTGGCTGTGCGCAGGCGGCCATCCACGTCCCCGGCTTCCTGCTGTGTTAACACCAACGCCAGTCCAAAAGTCGCCGCCGCCGCGAGTGCAAAGGCAACACCTGCGCCAATGCGCGTCCACTGGCCAGCCGCGCCCAGTCCTGACGCTGCACCGAGTACATCCAGCGCCAGCCCGAGGCCGACCAGTATGAAAGGCATGGCCAGCAGCATGGCGCGCTCGGGCCGGTGTTTGTAGATCAGGCGGTCCCACAGGGCCGTCCACAGCGGATAGGTGTTGAAGGCCAGCAGCGCCAGCACCACCGGCAGGCGAGCGACGGCAGAGTACAAACACAGGCTTTGCACGCCAATCAGCACACCAATGGCCGGCAACGCGCGCTTGTTGCGTGCTGTCAAGGTGCGCGGCGCGTTCTGCAAAAACACCAGACCGGTGACCACGAGGGCCGTCACCACGCTGCGAAAGGCCACCGCCGTAGCGACGTCGACGCCACTGTTGAAGGCGATACGCGCCGCCACATGGTTGGCGCCCATCATCAGCGCGATCAGCAGCAGGGTTGCAAAGGCGGTGCCGCTCAGGGCGCGTTTAGCCATTAATACAATCCGCGTACGCGGGCATGCAGGCGACTCAGGCCTAGCAGCGCGTCGGTGCAGGGTGTGGGGGTTTGTGTCAGTTTGCCCAGCTCCCTGACGGCCGAGACCAGCGCATCCAGCTCGACCGCCCGGCCGGCTTCAACGTCCTGCAACATCGATGTCTTGAAGGCGCCAAGCTTGCGCGTGACGGCGTGGCGGTCCTCCGGTTGCTGGTCAATCACGATGCCCATGCGCGCACCGATTTCTTTGGCCTCCAGCATCACGTTTGATATAAAGCCGCGCACCAGGTCGTCGTCCAGGATCAGATCAGTCGTGGCGCCTGTCATGGCGCTGATCGGGTTGACGGTCATGTTGCCCCACAGCTTGTACCAGATGTCGGTCTGGATTTGGCTGGAGACCGGTGCCTCGAAGCCGGCTTTTTCAAGGAGCGCTGCAAGTTGTTGCACCCGCGCCGTGGTGCCACCGGACGGCTCGCCAATGATCAGCTTGTTGCCGAAGTGGTGGTGCACCAGGCCGGGCGCATCGAGCGAGCAGCTGGCATGCACCACGCAGCCAATGATGTGCCGCGCAGGGATTGCTGCGGCCAGCGCGCCGTCCGGGTCGATGGAGCTGAGTTGCCGGTTCGCCAGCTGGCCGCCAAAGCCCTGCAGAAACCACCACGGCACGCCGTTCATCGCTGTCAGCACGATGGTGTCCGGCCCCAGCAGCGGGGCGATGTGGCGCGCCACCTCTGGCAGTGACGGCGCCTTGACGGACAGCACCACCAGGTCCTGCACGCCGAGCGCCGCCGGTGAATCACCGCAAGTCACCGGTATGGCGCTGGTCTGCCCGTTCTGGTTGAGCCGCAAGTCGTGCTGCTGCAAGGCTGCCAGCGTCGCACCACGCGCCACCACGCTGAGCTCGCAACCCGCCCAGGCGAGCCGGCTACCTATCCAGCCGCCAATGGCGCCTGCGCCATAGATACATGCCTTCATTGAATCTTTTCGACTGCAAAAATGCAGATTTAGGAATAAAAAGTGCCACGGGCCACCGTAGAGCGTACGCCTACAGCTCCTGATTTAATAGCAAGCCGGTTAACGGCAGCATTTAGCCTTCCGGCGTGAATCCTACCGCCTTGACCAGCGGGCCCCACAAATCGGTGTCGGCCTTGAGCATGGCTGCCAGCTGGGCCGGTGAGGTGGGCAGCACTTCCAGCTGCGACACCGCCAGGCCGTCGATCACCTCGGGCGACGCCAGTGCGGTGCGGATGGCCGCGTTGAGCCGCTGCACAACGTCCTGCGGCGCTTTGGCGGGTAAAAAGAAGCCAAACCATTCGCTGAAAGCCATGTCTTTGAAGCCCTGCTCGATCAGCGTCGGCGTGCCGGGTGTGAACTTGTTGCGTTTGGCACCGCTCGTTGCCAGCAGCCGGCATTTGCCCGCAGCCACGTTCTGCGTGAACTCGCCGGTGGGCCCACACACCGCAGCAATCTGGCCGCCAATCATGTCCAGCACCGCGGGCTGCGTGCCGCGAAAAGCCACATGCCGCAAATCCACATTGGCTGCGCGGCCCAGCAGCGAGCCGATGAAGTGCGGCGACGAGCCGGCAGCTGGCGAGCCGAAGTTGGCTTGCGTCGGGTTGGCCCGGCACCAGGCGAGAAAGTCCGGCACGGTTTTCACGCTGGCCGGCACCAGGGGGCCAACCGCAAAGCCATAGTCAAACACCGCTGCAGCCGACACCGGCGTCAGGTCGGCCACCGGGTCATAGGGCAGCTTTTTGTAGGTGTGCGGGTAGATGCCCAGCATCGACATCGGCGTCAGCAGCACGGTCGCACCGTCGGGCGCGGCAGCCTTGACAAAACCCACTGCAATCTGGCCGCCTGCGCCGGTCTTGTTTTCGACCACAGCGCTTTTGGCGTAGCCAGGATGCAGCTTGTCAGCCACGCGGCGCGACACGATGTCGGCCGTACCGCCGGGTGCGAAGCCGGCAATGACTTTGGTGGTGTCAAGCGCCTGCGCCCAGGCCTGTTGGCCGATGCTGGCGAGCAGCGCTGCAGCGCCTGAAGACTGAATGAGCTTGCGGCGGGAAATCGACATGGACATGTAAACAGCTCCTGGTGTTGAGATGAAAGGGCGGCGCGGGCGTGTATCCGGGCCGCAGCCGGCATCAAACCAATGGTAACGCCAGGCCTGCGCCGCCACCGCCGGATCTATTGCTGGTAGCTGGCGTCCAGCCGAGTCACCTGGCGCGTTAGCGCATCGAACATATCCTGGCCGGCGCCGTGGCCGGGATCAAACTGCAGCGCATCGCGCGTGCAGCGCAGGGCGATCTCCTGTGGCACTTCAATCGCCTTGCCCATGCTGAAGGTGGCCACCTGCACTTCGCAGGCGCGCTGCAGCGTCCACAAGATTGCGAACGTCTGCGGGATGGTTTGCCCCCAGGCCAGCAAGCCGTGGTTGCGCAGGATCACCGCCGGCTTGTTGTTCATGCTTTTCAGCAGGCGTGGGCCTTCATCGGCATGAATGGTGATGCCCTCGAAGTCATGGTAGGCCACCATGTCGGCCAGCTGGGCGGTGTAAAAGTTGGTCTGCTGCAGGCCACCCTGCAAGCATGCCACCGCCACGCCGGCTGTGGTGTGGGTGTGCATGATGCAGTGCGCATCGGGCACGCCATCATGAATGGCGGCATGCACCGTGAAGCCCGCCGGATTGACCGGATAGGTCGAGCCATCCAGCACCTTGCCCTGCAGGTTGATCTTGACCAGGTTGCTGGCCGTTACCTCGCTGTAATGCAGACCGAAAGGGTTAATGAGAAACTGTTTTTCACCGCCCGTCGCGCTGTCAGGCAGGCGCACCGTGATGTGGTTGTAAATCATCTCGGTCCAGCCCAGCATGGCAAAAATTCGGTAGCAGGCAGCCAGCTCAACGCGGGCGGCCCGCTCGTCAGGATGCATGTCGGCGGATGGGGAAGGTTTCAACATGGCATTCACGGTGTTTAGCTCCAGCAATCAGTTAAACGTGGAAATAAGGAAGGGCCGCCAGCGCCGGGCCGCCCCAAGCAAGGCCAGCCCCCTCGGGGGGCAGGGCATTACACGGAGTGAAAACCGTGGGGGCCACATTTAAGCGTCAGCAGAGAAGCCGACGGACTTGACAATAGGCGCCCATTTCGCTGTATCTCTTTTTATCAGTTCGGTCAGTTCCGCCGGTGTCGATGACATCGCTTCGAGGCCGAAACCTGCAAGACCGTCGATCACGTCCTTTTGCGCCAGCGCTGTTCGCAAGGCGGCGTTCATGCGCATGACCACATCGGCAGGCGCTTTGGCGGGCAGCAGGAAGGCAAACCATTCGCTATGCGTCACGTTCTTCACACCTTGTTCTTCATAGGTTGGCACGTCGGGCGCGAAGCGGCTGCGCTTGGCGCCGGACACACCCAAAATACGCACCTTTCCGGTGGGTAAATGCTGCGTCAAATCGCCGATGGGGCCGGACACGGCCGAGATGTTGCCGCCCAGCAGGTCCAACATGGCCGGCTGCGTGCCGCGGTAGGCTGCATGCTTCATGTCAATGCCGGCACCCTTGCCGAGCAGCGCACCAATGAAGTGGGGGGTCGAGCCGGCAGCCGGCGAGCCGAAGTTGGCACCCAGCGGATTGGCTTTGGCCCAGGCCAGAAAATCAGGCACCGTCTTGACGCTCAGCGGTACGGCCGGCCCGACGGCCAGGCCGAAGTCGAACAGGCAGGCAATGGTGACGGGCGACAGATCCACCAGCGGCTCATAGGGCAGCTTTTTATAGATGTGCGGATAGATGGTCAATATGGACGTAGGCGTCTGAAGCAGCGTCATGCCGTCGGGTTTGGCTTCTTTGACATACTGCACCGCGATCTGGCCGCCGGCGCCGGTCTTGTTTTCGACCACGGCACTTTTGGCGTAGTCGGGAGCCATTTTGGTCGCCACGCGGCGGCACAGGGTGTCGGATGTACCGCCCGCTGCGAAACCGGTAACGATCTTCAGATTTTCCATGGTCTGGGCCCAGACAGCCTGACCAATAGATGCCAGCAGCGCCGATGCACTGGCAGATTGAATGACTTGACGACGTGAAATGGACATAAAGGTCTCCGTTGGTTTGAATAAAAAAGAGGCAGAATCATCAGGATTCATCCCTTAGCCAGACCACGGCACCCGAGTGGGTGACCGCGCCTTGGTGGCTGGGTCTGACTGTCAGGGCGTATTTTTCCAGCAAACCACCCAAATGAACAGCCGGGGTTTTACCCAAGGCCTCTAGCCGTGCCGCTATTTCGTCAGCACCAAGCTCTACCGAAATACTCCGCGCGGCTGGTTGCGCGTCGATAGCGATGATGTCCCCATCACGCAACATCGCTATCGGGCCGCCGTCAGCGGCTTCCGGCCCGGCATAGCCTATGCACAGGCCACGCGTCGCGCCTGAAAACCGGCCGTCCGTCAACAGCGCCACCTTGTCGCCCATACCTTGCCCATACAGCAGGGCGGTGATGCCCAGCATTTCGCGCATGCCGGGGCTGCCTTTGGGGCCTTCGTTGCGGATGACAATCACATCGCCGCTGTTGTACTGGCGCTGCTGCACGGCGGTTTGGGCTTGTTCTTCCGAATCAAACACCCGTGCCGGGCCGCGGTGTACCAGTGTGCCCAGGCCCGCCGTCTTGAGCAGCGCGCCGTCGGGGCAGAGGTTGCCCTTGAGTACGGCCAGGCCGCCGTCAAGCGACAGCGCATGCGCCAGGTCGCGCACCACCTTGCCGTCAGGCTCGGCGGCGCCCTCAAGCTCCTGCGCCAGTGTACGGCCGGTAAATGTCAGTGCATCGCCATGCAGGTAGCCGCGCTGCAGCAGCTCGCGCATTACCACGCCGGCACCGCCGACGTAGTAGAGGTCACGTGCCAGGTACTTGCCACCCGGCCGCAAGTCGGCGATCAGCGGTGTGCGAGCAAACACTTCAGCCACATCATCCAGGTGAAATTTGATGCCAGCCTCATGCGCAATTGCAGGGATGTGCAGCGCGGCATTGGTCGAGCCGCCGGTGGCCGAGACCACTGCGCAGGCGTTTTCAAGCGCCTGCCGCGTCACGATATCGCGCGGCAGCGGGGCTTCGCCCATCACGGCTTTCATCAGCACTTTTGCAGCGCGGCGCAGCAACGGGGCACGCTCGCTGAATACGGCTGGCACCATGCTTGACCCAATGGGCGCCAGGCCAATCGCTTCAGACACCATCCCCATGGTGTTGGCGGTGAACTGGCCGGCGCAGGCGCCTGCAGTCGGCAGGCAGGCGTGGCTCATGGCGTCGAGGTCTTGCTGCGTCGCCGTGCCGGCCAGCACCTTGCCTATGGTCTCGTAGGTGTCCACCACATTCAGGTCACGCCCATCCACGCCCGGCATCTGACCCGGCAGCGCCGAGCCGCCATGCACAAAGACGCTGGGTACGTTGCAGCGCACCATGCCCATCATCAGGCCGGGCAGATTTTTGTCGCAAGCGCCGATGCCAAAAATGCCATCCCACTGGTGGCCGCGGGTTGAGGCCTCTACGCTGTCAGCAATCAGCTCGCGTGAGATCAATGAAAAGCGCATGCCCGAATGCGCCATCGTCAGGCCATCAGACACCGACACCACCGGACATTCGTGGGGCATGCCGCCATGGGCGTAAATGCCGGTCTTGGCATGCAGGGCCTGGTCGCGCAGGTTGAGGTTGCAAGGGCTCATTTCGCCGCCGGTGTGAAACACGCCAATGTGCGGCCGGGCGATCTCCTCGTCGTCCTGGCCCAGCGCGTACAAAAAGCTGCGCGTGGTCGCACGTACCGTGCCCTCGTAAATGGTGGCCGACCTGAATTTGCGCGGCGGTGTGCTTTGGCTGTCGTTGCTCATGAATGGTCTTTCATCCGGCCCGGATCATCCGGCGTTAAGGTGCAAACCGTTGTCCATCATCAGGACCTCGCCGGTCATGCCGGGTGCCTGGGTACATAAAAACCAGGCCAGCGCCGCGACCTCTTCGGGTTGCGATACACGCTTGAGCACCGATGCCGTTGTTTGCAGGGCCAGCACCTGTGCATGTTCTGCCGCACCGAGCACGCGCGCTGGCAGGCCGCCGTCGACAAAGCCGGGTGCTATGGCGTTGACGCGCACATTGGGTGCCAGCGACCGGGCCAGCGCCAGTGTCAGGGTGTTGAGCGCGCCCTTGGACGCCGCATAGGCCATGGACGATCCGCGCCCGAGTACGCCGCCTATCGATGTGATGTTGACGATGCTGCCGTGTCCGCCGGCCCTGAGCGATTCGCTGCAGGCGCGCACCATCTGGTAGGCACCAATCACGTTGACGTCATAGGTGCGGTGGAACTCTGCGGCATCAAGCGCCGTGAGGTCGGTGTGGGCGATAAAGCGCGTGGTGCCGGCGCAATTGACCAGCGCATCAATGCGGCCCCAGCGCTGTAGCGCCGCCTGTGCAAAGCGCTGGCAGGCGGCGTCATCACGCACATCCAGCGGCAGCAGCAGCGTCTGCGCACCGGCGGCCTCACATTCGGCTGCCACGGCCTGAGCTTCTGCGAGCGTGGCGTCATCCAGGTAGCTCAGCGCAACCTGCCAGCCGTGGTGGGCGAACTCGCGCGCACAGGCGGCCCCTATGCCGGTGGCAGAGCCGGTGACCAGGCAAACAGGTGTTTCCTGCATGGGGATTCAGTAAGTGCTGCCGGTGGCTTTTAGCGGCGCTGCTGCTGGCGCCGCGGCGGACTTGAAGCGGGCTGCCAGTGCCGTGGTGTGGCGTGCCAGCAGATTGGTGTCCAGGCCCACGGCGACAAAGGTGGCGCCCAGTGACAGGTAATGTTTTGCCAGCGCTTCATCCGGCGTCAGGATGCCGGCTGCCTTACCGGAGTTGATGATGCGGGCAATGGCGCCTTCAATGGCCGCCTGTACGTCGGGGTGAGCCGAGTTGCCGACATGGCCCAGCGAGGCCGACAGGTCGGCCGGGCCTATGAAGATGCCGTCCACGCCGTCGATGGCGGCAATTGCCTCGATGTTGTCCAGAGCCGCGCGGCTCTCGACCTGCACCAGCAGGCAAACCTGGGCATTGGCTTCCAGCGGGTATTTCGGGTGCCGGCCCCAGCGCGAGGCGCGGGCACCGCCCATGCCGCGCACGCCGCCCCGGCCATCGGCCTGCGGGTAGCGCATCGAGCTGACGATTTCGGCCGCCTGCGCCGCGGTGTCGACCATCGGCACCAGCAGGGTCTGGATGCCGACATCGAGAAACTGCTTGATCAGCATCTGGCCGACGTGGCCGTGGCCCATGGGCACGCGTGCCACCGCATGGGTGCCGGGGTAGCCCGCCACCGCCTGGGCCTGCGCCATCAGCATCGGGACGTCGTTGGGCGCGTGCTCGGCATCGAGCAGCAGCCAGTCAAAACCGGCACCGGCAGAAATCTCGGTGGTGTAGGCGTCGGGCAGGCCTATCCACAGGCCGATCTGTGCCTGTTTTTCGGCAAGAGCTTGTTTAAACGGATTGACAGGCGTTTGCATGGGGCAGCTTTCGGAAAAAGGAAAACGATAAAAGGGTTAAACAAACCGGAATTCAAAGCGGCCAAGTGGACCGTAGTCGGCGTCAAATATATCGCCCACCTGCGCCGGGACCGGCCGTGTGAACGAGCCGGCCAGCACCACCTCGCCGGCCTCAAGGAATTCGCCCCAGGGTGCGAGCTTCATCGCCAGCCAGGCCACGCCGATGGCCGGGTGGCCCTGCACGCCGGCGGCCAGGCCGGTTTCTTCGACCACGCCGTTTTGGCGCAGGATGGCGCCGCACCAGGGCAGGTCGGTCTCGCGCGGCAGCAGCTTGCGCCCGCCCAGCACGATGCCGGCGTTGGCCGCGTTGTCGGAGATGGTGTCAAAGACCTTGCGCATGGCCCGCGTGTGGCGGTCAAACTGCTCGATACGGGCGTCAATGATCTCTATGGCCGGCGTGACGTAATCGGTGGCGTCCAGCACATCGTCAATCGTGATGTGCGCGCCTTCTAGCCGGCGCTTGAGCACAAAGGCCAGTTCGACCTCGACACGCGGCGCAATAAACCGTTCTGACGGGATCGCACCGGGTGCAAAAAACATGTCGTCCAGCAGCGTGCCGTAGTCAGGCTCGTCGATCTGGCTGGACTGCTGCATGGCCCGCGATGTCAGGCCTATCTTGTGGCCCCTGACCGTGCGGCCTTCGGCAATCTTCATGGCGACCCAGGCGCGCGACACGGCGTAGCCGTCTTCTATCGTCATGCCGGGATGGCGCTTTGAAAAATGCTCCACCTGCACGCGGGATTTTTCTGCTGCATGCAGTTCGGCTGCGAGCTGCTGGATCAGTTGCTTGTCAAACATGGCCGGCTTCAGGGCTGCTTCTGAAACAGGGGGTGGATGCTGCTGTGCTTGCCGTCATAGGCAGGTGCGCCCTCGTCAAGCTGCAAGGTGATGCCCATGTAGTTTTCCGGAAATATCGGCTCAAAATGGCTCCGTACCCTTGCCAAAAGGGCATCTCCCGCTATTTTTTTTGTAGCATCCGAGCGCCCGGCGCCCATGCGCAGGTTGAGGTAGATAAAGGCGTAGTCGCGCTTGCCGTCAGCCACGGCGTAGTGGGCCGCCGGGTAGGCCAGCACACGGGTGCCACCGGTCGGGAAGACCTGCTGGCCCTTTTCATCGAGCTGCTCCAGCATGGTGTCGGCCATGGCGCGGCACAGGGTAGTCATGTCTGTTTTGGATTCAAGGTTGGGCGTGTAGTAAATGGTCAGGTGTGGCATGAAGGCCTCCGTTGTCGAGTCGTGATTGTGTTCGCTGTAGTCGCTGTACCTGCTCAGGTGCGCAGTGGCGTGACAGGAAACACCGCATTGATCTGCCCGGTGCCCGAGCTGCCGAAGTAGGGCGTGATGATTTCTGCCGGTGCGGTGTAGTCGTCCCAGCCGAGCAGCCCAAGCAGCATGGCGGTGTCGTGCATGTCGCCTTCACCCCAGCATTTATCGGCATACATGGGCAGCATGCCGATGAAAGTCTTCCAGTCGCCACGCTCCCACAGCTCGACCACGCGGCGGTCCACCTGCTCCAGGAAAGGGTCATATACCTTGTGCATGAACTCCGGCGCACGGCCGTTGTCTGCGAAGTGGTGGCTCAGCGAGCCGCTGGCAAACACCGCCACGGTGCCGTCGTATTTTTCTTCAATCGCCTTGCGCACCGCCAGCCCGAAGCGGCCTGACTCTTCAAGGTCATGCCAGTCGCACCAGGCGCTGATGCCGACGACCTTGTAGTGCTTGTCGGCATTCATGTAGCGCATCGGCACCAGCGTGCCGTATTCCAGCCCGAGCGAGGTGTCGGAATGCGCCCGGCTTTTGACGCCCATGGCATTGGCCTGGTCGGCAATCATGTGGCCCAGCTCGGGGTTGCCGGGGTAGGCGTAGTCCAGGTTCTTGATGAAGTGCGGCAGCTCGTTGCTGGTGTAGGTGCCCTTGAAGGCGGGCGCGCAGTTGATGTGGTACTCGCTGTTGACCAGCCAGTGCACATCAAACACCACCAGCGTGTCGACGCCAAGGGCGCGGCAGCGCCTGTCGATTTTCCTGTGGCCTTCGATGGCAGCGTCGCGGCAGCCCTTGTGCGGGCCGTCAAACTCGCTGAGGTACATCGATGGCACATGCGTGATCTTGGCGGCGAGTGCGAGTTTTCCCATGCTTGGTCCTGCGTTGACGATTGATCGGGTTTGCGTCTCAGGCCGTGATGTTGGCGCGGCGTATCACCTGCGCGTATTTGGCGATTTCACTTTGAATAAAGGCAGCAAATTGTTCCGGCGTGCCAGACAGCGAAGCAATCCCGCCCATGCTGAATGCGTCAACCACGGCCGGCGTTGCCAGCGCCCGGTTGACCTCGGCGTTCAGGCGCCGCACCACGGCATCCGGCGTAGCGGCGGGAGCCAGCAGGCCGTTCCAGGAATTCGACTCGATGGGCACGCCCTGCTCGGACAGCGTTGGAATGGCCGGTGCATAGACCGAGCGCTGGGCGGTCGCCATGCCCACGGCGACCAGCTTGCCGCTCTCGATGTGGCTGCGGAATTCGGGCCAGTTGCCGAACATCACCGTGACCTGGCCGCCCAGCAGGTCGGTCAGCGCCGGCCCCTGGCCCTTGTAAGGCACATGCACGATGTCCAGGCCCATCTGTGTCTTGAGCATTTCGCCCGAGAGATGAGCCGAAGTGCCGTTGCCGAAGGAGGCAAAACTCAAGGTGCCCGGCCTGGCTTTGGCGGCAGCGCGCAGGTCGCTAATGTTTTTGATGCCACTGCCCGGATGCGTCGCCAGCACGTGTTCCGACATGCCCATCAAGGCCACCGGCCTGAGATCCCTGAGCGCGTCGTAAGGCAGATTTTTTACCAGCGTCTGGTTGGCCGTGAAGCTGTTGGCCACACACACCAGCGTGTAACCATCGCCCGGTGATTTGGCGACAGCATCAATGCCTATGACCGTGCCGGCGCCGGGCTTGTTCTCCACAATCACCGGCTGGCCCAGCAACTTGCCAAGTTCCACGCCAACCAGGCGCGTCACAAAGTCGGTGGTGCCTCCGGGCGTGAACGGAACGACGATTTTTATCGGCCTGCTGGGCCATGTTTGGGCGTGGCTGAAGGCCGGCAACGCGGCGAGGGCGACCGCGCCTGAGGTTTGCAGAAAGGCACGGCGCTGCATGGGATGGACCGTCATGCTTAAACCCCCCAATGCGGAATGTGATGACTACCCATCGAGACAGAAATATTTTTCGGTTCGCAAAAAACCTCATAGCTCCAGGTGCCGCCCTCACGCCCGGTGCCGCTGGCCTTGGTGCCGCCAAAAGGCTGACGCAGGTCACGCACGTTCTGGCTGTTGACGAAGCACATGCCGGCTTCTACCGCGGCGGCAACCCGGTGGGCGCGGCCAATGTTTTCAGTCCACACATAGCTCGACAGGCCATAGCTGGTGTCATTGGCCAGCGCGATGGCGTGGGCCTCATCCCTGAACGGGATCAGACAGGCAACCGGACCAAAGATTTCTTCCTGGGCAATGCGCATGCGGTTGTCGACGTCGGCAAACACCGTGGGCAGCACGTAGTTGCCCTTGCGCACGCGCGCAGGCAAATCAGGCTGGCTGAGGCCACCGCACAGCATGCTGGCGCCTTCTTTTGTGCCGAGCTCGATGTAGCTGCGCACCTTGGCCAGATGCGCCTGCGAGATCATTGGCCCGATGGTGGTGGCTTCGTCCAGCGGATCACCGACGACGATGCGTTTTGCACGTTCCGCAAACTTGGAGGCGAAGTCTGCATAGATCGATTGCTGCACCAGGATGCGGCTGCCCGCCGTGCAACGCTCGCCGTTGTTGCTGAAGATCATGAACACTGCGGCGTCCATCGCGCGCTCCAGGCTGGCATCTTCAAACACAATGAAAGGGCTTTTACCGCCCAGCTCCATGCTGAATTTTTTCAGGCCGGCCGCCTGCACGATGCGGTTGCCGGTGGTGGTAGAGCCCGTAAACGATATGGCGCGCACCTCAGGATGTTTGCACAGCGGCTCGCCAGCGTCCTTGCCGGTGCCGTGCACAACGTTCAGCACGCCCGCTGGAATGCCGGCCTCCATCGCCAGCTCACCCAGCCGTGCCGCGGTCAGGGGCGACAGCTCGCTCATTTTCAAAATCGCCGTGTTTCCAAAAGCCAGGCAGGGCGCGACTTTCCAGGTGGCCGTCATGAAGGGCACGTTCCACGGCGAGATAAGCGCGCACACGCCGGTCGGGTGAAACAGCGTGTAGTTGAGGTGGGTCTCGGTCGGGTAGGTGTGGCCGTCAACCCGAGTGCACATCTCGGCGAAGTAATAAAAATTGTCGGCGGCGCGCGGTATCAGCTGCTTGCCGGTCTGTGCAATCACCTGGCCGCAGTCGTTGGTCTCGGTCAGGGCAATTTCGGGCACATGCGCGGCAATGAGGTCGCCGAGCTTTCGGATCAGCTTGGCCCGTTGCGGCGCCGGCATACCGGCCCATTTCGGGAAGGCTTCTTTGGCAGCGGCCACTGCGGCGTTGATCTCGGCTTCGCCACCGGCAGCGACTTCTGCCAGCACTTCCTGTGTGGCCGGGTTGACGGATTCAAAGGTAGCGGGGCTGGCCACGGACTTGCCGTTGATGAGGTGGTTTATTTGCATGGTGATATTGGTCGTCAGTGGGTAGGGTGTGGCCAGCTCACGATGGTGTTTTGCAGGGCGCCTATGCCCTCGATTTCAGTAACGATGACGTCGCCCGGCTGGCAGTCCACCACGCCGTCGGGCGTGCCGGTCAGGATCAGGTCGCCAGGCTGCAGCGTCATGAAGCTGGAGAAATATTCGATGAGGAAAGGCACATCAAAAATCATGTCGCCGGTGTTGCCCGACTGCGTGACCTTGCCATTGACGGTGGTTTGCAGCTTGAGGCTGGCCAGGCTGGGCAGGTCGGCTGCATCAACCAGCCACGGGCCTATCGGCGTGCAGGTGTCGCGGTTTTTCACGCGCAGATTCGGTCGGTACCAGTTTTCAAGATAGTCGCGGATCGCGTAGTCGTTGGCGACGGTATAGCCGGCCACAAAATCATGGGCGTCGTCACGCCGCACGCGCCTCGCTGCCTGGCCTATCACCACCGCAAGCTCGCATTCGTAATGCATGAAGGTGACTTCAGGAGGACGGCGGGTAAAGGCGCGGTGGCCGAGCAGGCTGGCCTCGCCTTTGACAAAAACCAGCGGCTCGTCAGGCGCCTTGAAATCCAGCTCTTTGGCGTGGTCGGCGTAGTTCAGGCCCAGCGCGAGGATGGTGCGCGCCTGCGCAACTGGCTTCAAGGGCGGCAGCCAGACCACCGCGTCCTGAGATACGCTGCGGCCGTCGTCCAGCAACAGCCGGCCGTCTTGTTCGACCGCGTGGTGAATGGCGCCGTCATAGGCGATACGTGCGTGTTTCATCAATCCTCCTCCACCAGCGTGTGCGACAGGGTTGCGAAAGCCGGCATGCCGGGAACGCTGATGTCCACCCGATCACCGGCTTTGGCCAGTGGTCGGGCTGCTCCGCAGCCCAGCATCAGCACATCGCCTTCGCGCAGCGTCATGAACCCATTCACATCTGCCAGCAGCTGGGCAGCATTGCGTTGCATCTGCGAGAAATCGACGGTCTGCCGCAGCGCCCCGTTGATGCGCACCTCGAGCTTCAGGCGGGCCGGATCACCGGCCTGGCCGGGCGTGACGGTTTGCGCGCCGATGCCCAGAAAGCCATCCAGGCAATTGAATTTGACCGGCGGACGGAAAAAGCTCGCATGCGGGATCGAAAAGTCATTCATCAAAACAAAGCCTGCTATGGAATCAATAGCTGCAGTCCCAGACTTTGCGGTGGCTAGGGCGCCAATAAGCATCCCGATGGTGGCACCGACCGATATGTCTGGTGACTGGCGCGGCAGTTTCACCACGCCCCCGCCGGGGTTCCAGGTGTTGGCTGTTTTGATGTACAGGACGGGCGCGCGGGGCGGGGCCTTGTAGGGCGGGCTGGTCATTTGTGCCGCCAGGGCCGCAAACTCGTCGTTGGAGTTAAGCAGCACGCCATAAACCGTGCCCTCCGGTCGGTACGGTGATTTATCGTTGCTCATGCCGGTTGCTCCAGTTCAATCACCTTGTCGAGCAGCGCATACAGCTGCGCCAGTTTTTGTTTGCCCAATGAAGCCTCCATGAACGCGTAGTGCGCCTCGATCACATGTGACAGTTTCTCCACCAGGCTGCGGCCCTGCGGTGTGAGCTCGACCACCGTGCTGCGCTGGTCTGCCGGGTCGCGCTCGCGGTGAATCAGGCCGTCGCGCTCCATGCGGCTGAGCACGCCCGTGAGGCTGGGCCCGAGGATGAAAGCTTCCCGCGCGATACGCCCGGTTTCGACCACGCCATGCTCGCCCAAGACCCGCAGCACCCGCCACTGCTGATCGCTCAGGCCATGTGCGCGGAGGTCGGGGCGGGTGTGAACCATCACTGACTCGCGTGCCTGAAGCAGCAGGCGCGGCAAATTGCGATGAACGAAAGGGCTGGTCATCAAGGCGGTTTACAGATTGCAGGGTTGCGGTATTTATTTAACATGTTAAATGAATGCCGCAGCCCTGCCTAGGCGACTTGGATGCTGCCGCGTCAGTATTTACCCTTGGCGTGAAGCCCGTTCAGGCTTTGTATTCAACCGCAGCGAGCTGCGCTTCGGTGCGCAGCCAGTTGGCAAAATCCTGCGCGTCGGGGTTGCCGGCAGCGCGTGAACCCAGTGCGACAAAGTAGCCGCGTTGCGAGGCAGCGGCGCCGCTGAAAGGCGCCACCAGCTGTTTGTTGCGCAGCAGCGCATTGAGCAGCGGGAAGCGGCCGATAGCCACGCCCTGGCCGGCGATGGCGGCGCTGATGGCATCGGAGTACTGGGTAAAGCGCACGGTGTTTTTGGTGCGCAGCTCGGGCAGGCCCATGACCTTGAGCCACGGTTCCCAGTCGCCCGTCAGCGCCATGCCGTGCGGCGTGTCGAAGGCCAGCAGCGTGTGGTTGATCAGGTCAGCCGGCTTTTTAAGCGGATTGCCGCGGTTGGCCAGCAACTGCGGCGAGCACACCGGCTGCACCAGCTCCTCAAACAGCGGCGGCCCTTCGCCCTGGCTGTTGGGGCAAAAGCGCACGGCGATGTCGAGCTGGTTGCGGTCCAGGTCCTGCACCTCCAGCGTGGCCGACAGGCGCACGTCCACCAGCGGGTGGCTGGCTGTGAAGCGCGACAGCCGTGGTATCAGCCAGAGCGAGGCAAAACCTGGCGTCATGGTGACGGACACCTGGCGCAGCGGCGTGGCGGCGCGAGCCAGCAGCGTGGCATCGCGCAGTTGCTCCAAGCTGGCAGTGACGGCACGGTACATCACGCGCCCGGCATCGGTCAGCTCAAGCGCGCGGTGCCGGCGCTCAAACAGCGCCACGCCCAGCCCAGCCTCGATTTGCTGGATTTGCCGGCTGACAGCCGACTGCGTCAAAAAGAGTTCAC
>JANYFF010000150.1 GCA_025362825.1 Polaromonas sp.
TGGGACGCGGTGGATGGAGCTGGTACACCGGTTCGGCCGCCTGGCTGTACCGCGCGGCGCTTGAAACCCTGCTCGGTTTGAACGTACGGCAAGGCCGGCTGTCACTGTCGCCCTGTGTACCCGCAGCCTGGCCTTCGTTTGAAATCACCCTAAAGCTGAATCCATCGGACAGGCGCGTGGTGACGGTGAGGTGGCAGCGTGCGGACGCGCCACTTGACGACAGCTTCAAGCCTGATCGCGTGCTTTCGGTTGGAGAAATTGTGCTGCTGGCGGAGTTGCCGGCCAGCGCGGTGCTGCTGGTGCAGGCGACGCAAGAAGTTCAGGTAGTTAAGGCAGTCAAGGCATCTCAAGCAAAGCAGGCGGCAGAAAAAACCAGCTAACGCTATCAATAAAATAGCTGCATGTTCGCGTAAAACGGGGGCTACAGCCATTTTTCGCTATAAATGAGCCCGTCGGCCCTTCTAACTCATCTGCTGCCGCCTTCAATATCTCCGTTCGGACTGAGCCTGTTGGAGCTTATGCCAACCCTTCGGCGAGCTCAGGGCGAACGGCTCATACGGGCGGCTGCTTCTGCATATGCGGGAAACCTTTGATTTTCTGGACGTACTACACAACAAGTTCGTGTCCAATCAGCGCATGACACAAGCGCTGGATACGACAAAGAACGGGCAGGACGGACAGGATGGGCAAGGCACCATCCTGCAGGCGGCAGGGCTGGGCTTTCAGTTCGCTGAAGGCCCGCCCCTGTTTGTCGATCTGTCTTTTCGTATCCTGCCCGGCGTCACGCTGGTGCGTGGCGGTGACGGCAGAGGCAAAACCACGCTGATGCGGCTGCTGGCCGGCGAGCGGCAGGCAACAACGGGGCAGCTGACAATCAGCGGCATCAGGCTGCAGGAGCAGCCGGCCGCCTATCGACGCATGGTCTTCTGGATCGACCCAAAAACCGAAGCTTTCGACCAGCTGGCGGTGGCTGACTTTTTGGCGTCGCAGCAGACAGCCTGGGCCGGCTTCGACACCGCGATACTGGCAGCATGCGTCCGCCATTTCGACCTGGCAGATCACCTGCACAAGCAGCTGTTTATGCTTTCCACCGGCTCGAAGCGCAAGGTCTGGATGGCAGCGGCTTTTGCGTCGGGTGCGCACGTCACGCTGATCGACATGCCTTTTGCCGCAGTGGACAAAGCCTCAGGCGGATTTGTCATAGAACGCTTGCAGCGCGCTGCGACCAGCCAGCACAGAGCCTGGGTAGTGGCCGACTACGAAGCGCCAGAGGACGTGCCGCTTTCGGGCGTCATTGATCTGGGTGATTAAATTCTATTGGTACGCTGATTGCTATTAATTCTGTAGCAAACAGTGACCAAAATACGGCGGCCGTGGCACTAAACTACTCCTGAAGCACCCAAAAAACCTAAAAATCAGCTTCAAGGCCAGTCAAAAAGGCTTCAGGTGCTTCAAACGCCCGGTCGAAGCCGGCGCTGCCTTCACCCGTAATCTGTACGGCAGGCCAGTTGCTGCGCCACAAAACCGTCAAAAGCCTCCAGCAGAGGCTGAAACTTTTCACCTGCGTCCTCCAGTTGCGCCAGCGCCGCGCAGGTAGCCTCCAGGGTTGAAAGATGGTCAGAGTGGCGCGCCTTACGTATGCGGTAGCGGGACTCCGGTAGGCCCTGCAGCGACAGGCGTGGCATATGGTGCAGCAACGGATTGAGGTAAAGCATCTTGCGGCTTTTGCGCCAGGTGCCGTCCAGCACAATCAGGCGCAGCTGCGAAGGATCTGTCAGCGCATCAGGCGCCATCGCTGGCGGTGGCGGCACACCCTGTGCGTATTCAGGGGGCTTGTCGGGATACAGAAGAATGTTGTACTTTGGGCTGGGCAGCACCGGCTCGTCATCCGCTACGCCCAGCAGTAACCGGCCATCAAAAACCTCGCCGGTCACCATCCGGCTGCCATGCAGGCTCAGATGCAGCAGCCGGGCACTGCCCTTTGCGTTATCGACTTCCAGCGGATGCTGCAGCACCAGCACTTCCACCAGCGGCGCCACTGGCGCTATCCAGTGGCAGATGCAGGTGCTTTGCGGACGCAGGCAACGGGTGCAGCTGGGGCGTTTTCCCGGAGGTGGATGCGTCATGGCTGGATTTTAGGGAGATAACGCTGGCGGCGCAGCAGAAATCGGCGCCGGCCTACACGCTGCGCATTAAGGTCCAATAGCGACTATGCAAACCACACAAGACACCCGCCAGGAAGTTGACCAGCGCCTGACCGACCTGGAGATCAAGGCGAGCTTCACCGAAGACCTCCTCGAACAACTGGACAAGGTCATCGTGCGCCAGCAGCAGCAAATCGACCTGCTGCTGCGTGA
>JANYFF010000169.1 GCA_025362825.1 Polaromonas sp.
TGGGCGAAATGCAGACCCTGGCGCAGGGCGTGGGTGACTTGAAGCACCTGCTGACCAATGTGAAAACGCGTGGCATCTTTGGCGAGGCGCAACTTTCTGCGCTGCTGGAGCAGGTGTTTACGGTTGACCAGTACACGGCCCAGGTGGTGACGCGGCCGGGCGGCAAAAATCCGGTTGATTTCGCCATCAGGCTGCCGGGCCGGTCGGATTCAGGCGAGCCGCTGTGGCTGCCCATCGACGCGAAATTTCCCAATGAAGACTACGAACGCCTGCTTGATGCGCAGCAGCGGGCCGATGTAGCAGGCGCCGAAGCCGCGGGCAAGGCACTCGAAGTGCGTATCCGGCTGGAGGCCAAATCAATGTCTGAAAAGTACATCGCGCCGCCGCACACCACCGATTTCGCGATCCTGTTTTTGCCGACCGAAGGCCTGTACGCCGAGGTGCTGCGCCGCCCGGGTCTGATGGAAAGCCTGCACCGCGACCACCGCATCACGCTGGCCGGCCCGACCACGCTGCTGGCGATGCTCAATTCCCTACAAATGGGTTTCAGGACGCTGGCACTTGAAAAGCGCTCCAGCGAAGTCTGGCAGGTGCTTGGCGCCGTGAAAACCGAGTTTGGCAAGTTTGGCGATGTGCTGGCCAAGGTGAAATCACAGACCGAGACCGTGCTCAACACCCTGAGCAGCGCCGAGCAGCGCAGCCGCGTGATGGGCAAGGCGCTGCGCAATGTCGAGGCCTTGCCTGAGCTGGAGTCGGCCCGCTTGATTCCATTGGCAGGCGACGTCGACAAAGACCTGGATGAGCGTTGACGCCTGAGCTGGCCCGCCTGATCCTGGCGCAGGTCTGCCTGCATGCCTGCATGACGGGCATGCGCATGGCGGCGCCGCTACTGGCCCTGCGCGAAGGGTACAGTCCGGCGGCCGTCGGTGTGTTGTTGGCGCTGTTTGCACTGACACAGGTGTTTCTGGCGCTTCCGGCGGGGCGCTTTGCAGATCGCAACGGCCTTCGTCGCCCCATCGTCTATTGCGTACTGGCAGCTATTACCGGCGCGGGCCTGGCGGCGGCTTTCCCGGTGTTTCCGGTGCTGTGCCTGTCGGCCTTGCTGACTGGTGGAGCGACGGGCGCTGCGGTGATTTCGTTGCAGCGCCATGTGGGCCGTGCCGCCAGTGGTGCGCTGGCCCTGCGTCAGGTGTTCAGCTGGTTGTCGATAGGCCCTGCCGTCTCAAATTTCATTGGGCCTTTCGCTGCCGGCCTGCTGATTGACCATGCGGGCGACGCGCCCGGCAGCCTCACCGGCTACAGGGTGGCGTTTTTCCTGCTGGCGCTGATCCCGGTTGCGAGCTGGTTTCTGGTGCGCCACACGCAGGAATTGCCGCCAGTTGAGGTGCAGGAGGGCAGTGCGCCGCCCAAGGCTTGGGACCTGTTGCGCGAACCGATGTTTCGCCGCCTGATGCTGGTCAACTGGTTTTTATCTTCCTGCTGGGACGTCCACACCTTTGTTGTACCGGTGCTTGGCTTCGAGCGCGGTCTTAGCGCTTCCAGCATAGGCACCATACTCGGCGCCTTCGCGCTGGCGGCCACAGCTGTGCGGCTGGTGATGCCCATGCTGGCCGAGCATCTTCGTGAATGGAAAGTGCTGGCCGGCGCCATGCTGATGACGGCCATGCTGTTCGGCATCTACCCTTTCATGCCGTCTGCGCTGGCCATGGGCGCCTGCTCGGTGCTGCTGGGGTTTGCGCTGGGCACGGTGCAGCCCATGATCATGAGCATGCTGCATCAGCTCACCCCCGAGGCGCGTCACGGTGAAGCGCTGGGTTTACGGCTGATGGCCATCAATGCATCCAGCGTGGTTATGCCCATGCTGTTTGGCTCGGCTGGGGCGCTGATCGGTATTGGAGCGGTGTTCTGGGTCACCGGCGCGGTGGTAGGACTGGGGTCGAGGGCAGCCTGGCTGCTCAGGGATAGCCTGGACGCCAAGGCCCATTGATTCGCGCTTGGCCGCCCTTGGCCAGGCAATTTAGAGCTGGTAGAACTTGCAGATGATGTCCCAGGCAATCTGCGGATCGTCAACGTATTCAACCAGTTTGAGGTCGTTAGGCGAGATCGCGCCTTCTTCAATCAACACGTCAAAGTTGATCAGGCGCTTCCAGTAGTCCGAACCAAACAAAATGATGGGCACCGGTTTTGCTTTGCCGGTTTGCACCAGGGTGATGACCTCGAACAGCTCGTCAAGCGTACCGAAACCGCCCGGAAAAGCCACCAGCGCCTTGGCGCGCATCATGAAATGCATTTTGCGAAGCGCGAAGTAATGGAACTTGAAGGACAGCGCCGGCGGCACGTAAGGGTTAGCTTCTTCTTCCATCGGCAGCGCAATGGCCAGGCCAACGCTGATGCCGCCCGCTTCATGGGCGCCGCGGTTGGCCGCCTGCATGATGCCGGGGCCGCCGCCAGTGCAGATGAAAAGCTTCTCAGATGGCTCCTTGTCGGCGCTGTATTTGGCCACCAAGCCGCCAAAGGTACGGGCTTTTTCGTAATAGTGCGCATTGCGGCCCAGCTTGCGCAGGCGATCGGCCAGCACTGTGTCGCCAGCAGCCTCGGCCTGCGCCAGCATGGCGACTGACTCTTCTTCACTGCGAAACCGCGCGCTGCCAAACACAACCACGGTGTTTTCAATGCCATGGGCCCGCTGTTCGAGGTCAGGCTTAAGCATTTCGAGCTGCAGCCGTATGCCGCGCGTTTCACGCCTGAGCAGAAACTCCGGGTCGGCGAAAGCCAGACGGGATGCGGCAGGCTCTAGCGGGTTGCCGGCTTCGGAGTGGGCCTGCAGCACAGCCCAGGCGTCGGCAATGCGGGGGGAATGGATATCGCGGGTGGTATTTGTCATGGTTTTATTGTGCGGCAAGTTGCGGCTCACGGCTGTGGGATGGGGCCGGCATTACCGGCGAGTTTGGCCAGCCACTGCAGCAGCCTGCCGCGGGCCGGCCGGAGGTTTTTGTAATCAAGCACGGCCTCGCTCATGGAGGCCAGCGCGTCGTGCAGGCGCTGCGCGTCGCCGGCGGTGCGCACGACCTGGTTCAGCGGTTCAAGCATCACGCGGATGGTGAACACCGCCTGGGGCAACAGGCCGCCCTGCGCATCGGCTACCGGCAAGAAAGCCTGGCGCTCGACGCGCAGGTGGCAGAGAGCGGCAAAGGCGTTGATGTCTGTGGTGTCTGGCCAGGGCATGCGCGGGTGGCGGCGCGGGTGCTGGTCGTAGTGCGGGGAGGGCGTCAGGGTCCAGACATGCCGTTCCCAGTGCCCGCCCTGTGTCACAAGGTTGACCAGGCCGGCGGTAGCCGCCTGCAACGCGATGTTGTCTGCCACCGGTGCGTGGATTTCTGCCAGGCTCAGACCTAGCTTGTCTTCAGGCGCCCAGTGCGAAGGCAGGCAGACGCACAGCCACGGAATCGTTCCGCTTGCGCCGTCGAGCACGGCAAAGTCTTCTTCAAAAGCCAGCTCGATGGGCGTGTTCAGGCGGGCGTGGGGTGCAATGGCGGTAATCGCCGCCAGGGCTGGTGCAGCATCGAAACCCGCCACCGCATGGCGTGACTGCTGCAAGGCCATCACCTCCAGTTTTTCAGCATGCATCGCGCTGCCCGGCAGCAGCGGCGTCAGATGTGGCCCGTCCGCCGACACACGCCGCAAACCCGGCTGCATGCGAAAGGGCACGGTTATATGGCTGAGGTCAAAGTCCATGACAAGTTGGTGGGATAAAGCACACCATAAAGGCGAAAAAAAGGCTCCACCGGGGAGCCTCATTTAACCGCTTCGTGAGCCGGTTTAGACGCGCTTGCGGTATTCGCCAGTGCGGGTGTCGATTTCAACGGTATCGCCCTGGGCGACAAAAATTGGCACGCCAATTTCAAAACCGGTGGCGATCTTGGCTGGCTTGAGCACCTTGCCGGACGTGTCGCCCTTGACAGCAGGCTCGGTCCAGGTGATTTCGCGCTCGACGTTGGTGGGCAGCTCAACCGAAATCGCTTTGCCTTCGTAAAACACTACTTCGAGTTCCATGCCGTCTTGCAGGTAGTTGAGGGAATCGCCCATGTTTTCGGCTTCGACTTCGTACTGGTTGTACTCGCCGTCCATGCAGATGTACATCGGGTCGGCAAAGTAGGAGTAGGTACAGTCTTTTTTGTCCAGCATGACTTGGTCAATCTTGTCGTCAGCCTTGAAAACGTTTTCGGTGCCAAAGCTGCCAATCAGGCTTTTGAGCTTCATGCGCACGGTGGCAGAGTTGCGGCCGCCGCGGCTGTATTCGGTTTTGAGCACAACCATCGGGTCTTTGCCGTGCATGATGACGTTGCCGGCGCGAATTTCTTGAGCGATTTTCATAAAAGTTTGGGTATCGGTTGATGACCTTCGGGCGGGGTTGCCAAGTCAGCAAAGCCTTTGATTTTAGCGGTTTTT
>JANYFF010000183.1 GCA_025362825.1 Polaromonas sp.
CTGGCCACCAGCGTTTGCATCATGCGCACAACTTCGGCGCCTTTTTCGTAAATCGTCACGGTGTAGAAATTGCTGATCTCCACATAGCTGTCAGGCCGTACAGGGTGCGACATCGGGCCCGCGTCTTCCGGGAACTGGGCGGTGCGCAGCACGCGCACGTCTTCAATGCGCTTGACGGCCCTGCTTGAGGCTTCACCGCACAGGTCTTGTGAAAACTCCTGGTCGCGGAAAACCGTCAGGCCTTCTTTCAGCGACAGCTGGAACCAGTCGCGGCAGGTCACGCGGTCACCGGTCCAGTTGTGAAAGTATTCGTGGCCAACCACGCTTTCGATATTGCTGAAATCTGCATCCGTAGCCGTTGCCTGGCTGGCCAGCACATACTTGGTGTTGAAGATGTTCAGGCCCTTGTTTTCCATCGCGCCCATGTTGAAGTCGCTGGTCGCAACAATCATGAAGCGTTCCAGGTCCAGGCTCAGGCCGAAGCGGGCTTCGTCCCACGCGACGGAATGCATCAGCGATGTCATGGCGTGCTCGGTCTTGTCGAGGTCGCCGGGCCGCACGTAGACCTGCAGGGTGTGCTCCTTGCCGGCGCGTGACGTGATGCGCTGCTCACGGCTGACCAGCTCGCCGGCCACCAGTGCAAACAGGTAGCAGGGTTTTTTATGCGGGTCTACCCACTTGGCGAAGTGGCGACCATCATCCAGGCTGCCCTGCTCGACGAGGTTGCCGTTGGATAACAGCACGGGGTATTTGGCCTTGTCTGCGCGCAGCGTCACGGTGTACATCGCCATGACGTCGGGCCGGTCCAGGAAGTAGGTGATGCGCCGGAAGCCTTCGGCTTCACACTGCGTGAAAAACGAGTCGTTGCTGACGTACAGGCCCATCAGCTTGGTGTTTTTGACGGGTGCGCAGGTGGTGAAAATTTCGAGCTCGAATTCATCGGGCAGGTTGTCCAGGACCAGCTGGTTACCATCCATCTTGAAGGAAGTCCCCTGGCCGTTGACCATCACGCGGGCAAGGTTGAGCTCTTCACCGTCCAGCCGCAGGGCCTGCACAGGCAGGTCGCTGTTGCGGCGCAGCTTCATCTTGTTGAGCACGCGGGTCTTGGCCGGGTCCAGGTCGAAACACAGGTCAACGGTGTCTATCCAGTAAGCGGGGGCGGTGTAGTCGGCCCGGTGGATGGCTGGGGCCGAAGCCTGTCCGTCACGTAGTTGCATGGAGTTCCCCAAAAAATTCGCTGTTGATAAGTTCGTTGTAGTCGCGCACGCTGGCTATCACGTGCGGTCCTGAAAGCTGCTGTGCGCTGTGCGAGGTGCAAACCGCTACGGCACGCATGCCTGCGCGTCTCGCGGCCTCAATGCCAAAGGGCGCATCCTCAAACACGATGCAGGCCCCAGAGGGCACACCCATGCGGCGCGCCACTTCCAGGAAGATCGCCGGGTCGGGCTTGCCCGGCAGGCCCTCGTCACCGCCCACAATCGCTATCGGCACAAGCTGCATGTTGAGGTGGGACATCGCAAATGCAATGTTGTGTTTGTCACCGGCCGTGCCGACGCCGACTTTCAGGCCTCTTGCCTGCGCCATTGCCGCAAACGCTTTGAAGCCGGCGACCTCGGCAAAGACCGGCGCAAACATTTCCCGGTAAATGTCTTCCTTTTCTGCGACCAGCTTGGAGGCTTCCCCAGCGTCGATCTCGCGCTGAAAGATTTCCTTCATACATTCCACGCCGGTGCGCCCGGTGGTACGGCGCATGACTTCTTCAATCGCCATCTCCAGCCTGTGCCTTTTTGAAAATTCGGCCCAGCTCAGCGCATGGTGCGCCATGGAGTCGATCATGGTGCCGTCCATGTCGAAAATAAGCGCCTCAGTCGTCACGGCGTCAAAGCTGGCGGATCGATTCATTACACGCCTTGCTTCAACGAGGCTTCAATGAACTGGTCAAGGTCGCCGTCCAGCACCTTTTGGGTTGCCGAGGTTTCGTAGTTGGTCCGCAAGTCCTTGATGCGGCTGTTGTCCAGCACATAGCTGCGGATCTGGTGGCCCCAGCCGACGTCGGTCTTGGTGTCTTCGAGTTTTTGCTGGGCTTCCTGCTGCTTGCGCAACTCGAAGTCATACAGCCGGGAGCGCAGGCGTTTCCACGCCACATCACGGTTGCCATGCTGGCTGCGGCCGTCCTGGCACTGCACCACAATGCCGGTCGGCAAGTGCGTCAGGCGCACGGCCGAGTCGGTCTTGTTGATGTGCTGCCCGCCTGCGCCGCTGGCGCGGAAGGTGTCCACGCGCACGTCAGAAGGATTAATCTCGATCTCGATCGAATCATCAATCTCGGGGTAAACAAAGACCGATGCGAACGAGGTGTGCCTGCCGCCCGACGAATCAAACGGCGACTTGCGCACAAGTCGGTGCACACCGGTCTCGGTGCGCAGCAGGCCAAAGGCGTACTCGCCCTCGATCTTGATGGTCGCGCCTTTGATGCCGGCCGTATCACCGGCGGTTTCGTCTTCAATCGTGGTCTTGAAACCCTTGCGCTCGGCGTACTTGAGGTACTGGCGCAGAAGCATGCTGGCCCAGTCACAGGCCTCGGTGCCGCCGGCGCCAGCCTGGATGTCGAGGAAGGCATTGAGCGGGTCGGCCGGGTTGTTGAACATCCGGCGGAATTCCATCTTCTCGACCTCGGTGGCCACCATGGCCGCTTCACCTTCGATGGCCATCATGCCTGCTTCGTCACCGTCGCTGCGGGACATGTCAAACAATTCCGAGTTGTCGGCCAGCTCGGAGGTTAGGCGGTCAATGACGTGCACCACGTCCTCAAGAGATTTTTTTTCCTTGCCCAACTCCTGCGCGCGCTTGGGGTTGTCCCAGACTTTCGGGTCTTCGAGGGCGGCGTTGACTTCGTTTAGTTTTCGTTCCTTGGCAGGGTAGTCAAAGATACCCCCGGAGTTCATTCACCCGCGTGCTCAGGTCCGCGAGCTGGTTGCCAATGGTGTTGATGTGTTCTGCGTCCATGAGTGTTCAATCCTGAGAATGTGGGTGCCAATGCTGGCTAACCCGTCATTTTCTCACGTCGGGCCAGCGCTCAGACCAGAAAGCCCTCAATCAGCGTGGCCAACTGCTCAGGCTGGTCGTGGTGCAGCATGTGGCCGGCATCGGCTATGACGGCCACTTTCGCGTCGGCCACCAGTTTGAGGCGTTCGTGGTAGTCGGCCAGGGTGTAGCTGCCTTCGTACCATTTGCCCAGCGAATCATCCAGCGCCTCGACGGCCAGCACGGGCGCCGTGATGCATTTGTAGATCTCCAGCGTCTCGTCAGCCCTGTAAAGGTTGGCGCTGGTGATCTTGTGGCCCGGCTCACCAAGGATCTTCCATTTACCTGATGCATCGGGCTGCGCCCAGTGGCTCGCCAGCCAGCCGGCCTTGTCGGGCGACAGCCGTGGGTTGGTTTTCATCAGGCGCCTGGCGACGCCGCTGACCTCGTCATAGGCCTTGAGGTCCATTTCGCCGCGCTGCAGGCTCTTGAGCTCATCCATCCATTTGGCGTAACGCGTTGGCGCCTTGGCGGGCTTGCTGGCGGGCAGGCCAAAACCTTCAAGGTTCACCAGCCGGCGGATGCGACCGGGCCGCACGCCGGCATAAATCATGGCGATGTTGCCGCCCATGCTGTGGCCGATCAGGTCTACCGGCTGATCCTTAACGTAATGGTCAAGCAAAAAGTCGAGGTCGGCCAGGTAGTCGGGAAACCAGTAGTTGTCGGCACGCTCGCCGGCTGCGGCCGATCCGGTTTGCCCAAAACCGCGCCAGTCAGGTGCAATGATGGTCCGGCCGGCGGCAAACGCGTCAGAAAACGCGTCGATCATGAACTGGTAAGAGGCCGCGACGTCCATCCAGCCGTGGACCAAAATCAGCGGCGCCAGGGCGGCGTTTGCAACTGTGCCGTCCCAGACCTGAACGTGATACGGGAGCCCGCGTATTGGGACAAACTCGCTACGGGAAGATCGTTTTTCTTTGTACATTGTCAGCATGATAAAGACCCAACTGCCCAAGCGCAGTCAAAACAGCGACAAAGCCCGGCCCGACGCACCCGACCCTTACGCCGCACTGCATCAGGGATTCCGCTGGCAGGTCGACGAGTATTTCAATATCGCCGAGGTGTGCTGCAACCGCTGGGCGGGGGCGGGCGAAAATCTCTCGAATGCTACAAAAAACATAGCTATACAGGTCCACAAGACGAGGGCAGAGGCCACATTCCATACCTATTTTGAGCTTAAAGCGGCTGCAGATGCCCTGTCGCACGCGCTGGCCGCCCTGGGGGTGAAGCGAGGCGACCGCGTGGCCATCGTCATGCCGCAGCGTTTTGAGACGGCCGTGGCCTATATGGCGGTGTTCCAGATGGGTGCGGTGGCCATGCCGCTGTCGATGCTGTTCGGGCCCGAGGCGCTGGCCTTCCGATTGCAGGACAGCGGGGCCGTGGTGGCGATTTGCGATGACAGCAGCATCGCCAGCATCCGCTCTGTGCGGCCCGATTGCCCGGCGCTGCGCACGGTGGTCGCGGTGGGCGACGCGCGCGGGCAGGGCGATGTGGACCACGCCGCCGCTGTAGCCGGCCATAAAAGCGCCTATCCGGCGGTCAAGACGCTGGCCGAAGAAGCCGCCATCCTGATCTACACCAGCGGCACCACCGGCCCGCCCAAGGGCGCCTTGCTGCCGCACCGCGCGCTGATAGGCAATTTGCCGGGTTTTGTCTGCAGCCAGAACTGGTTTGGTTTTGACGGCAAAACCAATAAAAAATCTGACGCAGTGTTCTGGTCCCCCGCAGACTGGGCCTGGACCGGTGGGCTGATGGATGCACTATTGCCCACGCTTTATTTTGGCCGGCCCATCGTCGCTTTCAATGGCCGCTTCAGCCCTGAGCTGGCCTTTACCCTGATGCAGCAGCACGGCGTGACGCACACTTTTTTGTTCCCGACGGCGCTGAAAGCCATGATGAAGGCCTACCCCGAGCCGCGGCAGCACTTCAGGCTCAAGCTGCAGGGCCTGATGAGCGCGGGCGAGGCGGTCGGCGATGCGGTGTTTGACTACTGCCGCGACAAGCTGGGCGTGGTGGTCAACGAAATGTTCGGCCAGACCGAGATCAACTACATCGTGGGCAACTGCACCGCCCTGTGGCCAGCCAAGCCCGGCAGCATGGGAAAAGGGTATCCGGGGCACCGGGTCGCCGTGATTGATAATGACGGCAACGAGTGCGCCACTGGCGTGCCGGGTGATGTGGCCCTGAACCGCTTTGACGTGCACGGCGTGCCCGACCCGATCTTCTTTCTCGGCTACTGGAAAAAGGACGCTGCCACCCAGGCCAAATTTACCGGGGACTGGTGCCGCACCGGCGATCTGGCGCGGCGTGATGCCGATGGCTACCTCTGGTACGAAGGCCGGGCTGACGATGTGTTCAAGGCCGCAGGCTACCGCATCGGGCCGGGCGAGATTGAAAACTGCCTGGTCAAACACCCGGCGGTGGCCAACGCAGCCGTGGTGCCCAAGCCAGACCGGGAGCGCGGCGCTGTGGTCAAGGCCTATATCGTGCTTGCTCCTGATTTCATAGCTGCGCGTGCCCGTTTTACCGGGGCAGCAGCCTTGTTTGATGCTGAAATCATCGAACAACTGCAATCCCATGTCAAAACCCTGCTCGCACCTTATGAATACCCCAAAGAGATTGAATTTATTGACGCACTGCCCATGACAACGACAGGCAAGGTGCAGCGACGCGTACTCCGCTTACAGGAAGAAGAGCGCTTCCGGGCGCTTCCATAAATCCGACGCCCGGGCGCATGACTGCGTTGCGCAGTGCTCGGAATCCTCATGCACACCAGTGCATTCCGGTGTCCTGTGCTCCGGGCGCCTTGTCCTGCATCCTGGGCATCGAATTTCTGGAAGGCCCTGTCAAACAAGCATAAAAAAGCACCCGAGTGGGTGCTTTTCAATTCCAGCATGATGCTTTGATCAGCGTGCGGCTACTTGCTCAGCCACGTAGATCTCAACGCGGCGATTTTTATCACGGCCCTGCGCTGTGGCGTTGTCAGCTACCGGTTCGCGTGAACCGC
>JANYFF010000229.1 GCA_025362825.1 Polaromonas sp.
TTACCGACTCCGAAAGGAACACAATGCGGCGCGTCAAGGAAAGATGGGAGTTGCCTGTGTTTTTAGTCGGGAGCCTGTGGTGCAGCCAGTGCTGGCCAAAGCCTTCGATCAGCAGGAAATCACTACGGATGAAGACCTGAAAATCCACGGCCACGCCACAATACAGAGCGACGGCAGTCTTAATTGCCACGGCTACGGATCACTCGTCTGTGTAACTTCTACATTTGGCTTGTGCGCCGCCGGTTGGGTGTTGAATAAAATTGCTGGATAGTTTCAAAAGCGTAAAAAAATGACGCTATAATTCGAGGCTGTGCTGCAAATAATGTAGTGCGGCCTGGAGAAATCCTGGGACGTTAGCTCAGTTGGTAGAGCAGCGGACTTTTAATCCGTTTGTCGTGGGTTCGACCCCCGCAGGCCCCACCAAAATTTATACGCTTGACTACAGAGCCAAGCGCTTGTCCTTCGGGTTCTTAGCTCAGCTGGTAGAGCAGCGGACTCTTAATCCGTAGGTCGCGAGTTCGAATCTCGCAGAACCCACCAACCAATTCAAGGACTTGGCCGTAATGCTGAGTCCCTTCGTCTTTTGAGTTCGCATTGTCGGTCTTGAATGGCCTCACGCCATACACTGCAGACTTACTGCTTGCAGTGTCCTCCCGGTTTTTGCATCGATCACCACCAGATTGAGCTGCCGCTGGTGCCCCGGAGTTGAGGCAATGCTGCGGAACGTCAACTTTTGCGGCGACACATCTGCCACTCTGTACTCACCAGCCTGGGTGTACTGGCGCACTACAAAATCGTGCTTGAGGAGCTCTCCGGAGTTCTCGCCGGCCTGAACTTTGGAGTTGTGGCCGTGTTCGGTGACCGTCCAGTAGGCTGACCAGCTGTTTGACCCTTGTGGTAACGCCAAGGCCGTGATGCTGGCTTCGAATTGATCAGCGCTCAGCTGTTTGAGCGTTATATTGGCTCGCGCAGACTCTCCGCCGGAAGGCTGGCCTCCCCAGTTGGGCCAGTCTTTGCCGTCAAGAACAGCTTGTGGGGTGTACACGCTGCGCAGCTGATTTTTAGCTGCAACATCTCGTTGCCGCTGGGTGTAGGCCGGGGCGGCAAAGCGGTCAACCCAGCCGATGTAATCCCAGTAGCCGACGTGAAAGGCCTGCACAACTAGGCCCTTGCCCTTCAATGATGAAGCCCACTTGTCAGCGGGTGGGCAGGAACTGCACCCTTCAGAGGTATACAACTCGACCACCGGAGTGATGTCGGGCCCCGAAGTCACCGAACATTTGTTTTGTTGTGCAAAAGTGCCTGTAGCTGCCAGAAACAGGGCGCCTGCAGCTATGTATTTGATAGTAAGTGGACGGAATGCACTTGTCATTGACCGGTCTCCAGAATGTGACGATTGGCTGGGAGCATCAGGGCGCTTCATTGCGTCGACCGAAACTTTCTACCAGGCTTTGTCGCCACACTGCGGAGTTTCTTACAAGCGCAGCTGTCTTCGGGATTATCTGGCTGAAACCAGGCTGAGCTGTCGCTCCAGCCGGTCTTCAAGCTGGCCTATATGGGCAGCAGTCGAATTGTCGGATTGTTCTGCACGGTGTAGCAGCGCCGCCTGTGTTTGGGCCAAACGTTCAGCCAGTACAGTTGCATTGGCTGCCTCACGGTGCAGGGTTGCTGCGGATTGGGCTTCGATAACGCTGCGTAATTCTGTGAAGCGCGATGCCTCGGCTTTATCTGCCAGTTCGCGCTGGACATTGAGTTCGCGAGCGTACTGGCGGGTTTCGACGAGATTCACGCCCTGCATGTACAGCGTTGAGGCCAGGAAAACCACGATGGCAATGACCAGCAACAGCAGCATCACCATACCCAATGGCACCTGGACAGTGGTGAAACCCAGGCTTAAAACGCTGGAACGGGTGAATTCGTCCACATTGAGTGCTGCAAAAGCTGCGACCAGGACAATGCCTATGATCAAAAAGATGGTGCGAAGACGCATATTGGAACTCCTTTGATAATAGTTTTTAGCCAATCCAGTTTCGCCGCGAAGGGTGATTTTGCCTGTGGGACAATGCCTCCCCGCAACGTCAGTTTGCGCAGGACACTCTCAAAAGCATGCAAAAAATCATCCGCCAGATCGCAGCAGAAATCAAGGTCCAGGAGCACCAGGTCAAAACCGCCGTCGAGCTGCTGGACGGCGGCGCCACGGTGCCGTTTATTGCACGCTATCGCAAGGAAGCAACGGGTGGCCTCGACGACATCCAGTTGCGCGAACTTGAATACCGGCTGGGTTACCTGCGCGAGCTTGAAGAGCGCCGCGAGGCGGTGCTTAAAAGCATCCAGGAGCAGGGAAAGCTGACAGACACCCTTACAGAAGCCATAGCGTTGGCCGCGACCAAGCAGGATCTGGAAGACCTGTACCTGCCCTACAAACAGAAGCGCCGTACCAAGGGCCAGATTGCACGAGAAGCGGGCATTGAGCCGCTGGCAGACAAGCTGTTTGCAAATCCTGAACTCGTTCCCGCCGAAGAGGCCGCGCCTTACGTCAAGGCTGAAAAGAACGAGGCTTGCGATGATTTCACGACCTTGCAGGCAGTGCTCGACGGCGTGCGCGACATCCTCAGCGAACGCTGGGCTGAAGATGCGCCGCTGGTACAGGGATTGCGCCAATGGCTGTGGAGTGAAGGTCTGTTCTCTTCAAAGCTGGTGACAGGCAAGGACGAAAACCACGCAGACAACGCGAAGTTCCGGGACTATTTTGACTACGACGAGCCGATTGGCCAGGTGCCGTCACACAGGGCGCTGGCCGTGTTTCGTGGCCGGGGCCTTGAAATCCTGGATGCAAAACTGGTGCTGCCTGCGCCTCCTGAGGTCGCGCTGCCTGCAAGCGGCAAGGCCGGCCCGGTGGTATCACTGGCAGAAGGCAAAATTGCGTTGCATCTGGGATGGAGTCACCGTTCACGTCCTGCAGACGACCTGATCCGCAAGTGTGTGGCGTGGGCCTGGCGCGTCAAGCTCAGCCTGTCGCTGGAGCGTGACCTGTTCACCCGCCTGCGTGAAGACGCCGAGAAAGTGGCCATCAAGGTGTTTGCAGACAACCTGCGCGACCTGTTGCTGGCGGCACCCGCTGGCCCGCGCGTGGTGATGGGCCTCGACCCCGGCATCCGCACGGGCGTGAAGGTTGCGGTAGTTGACAGTACCGGCAAGCTGGTCGAGACCGCGACGGTGTTCCCGCATGAGCCACGCAAGGACTGGGATGGCTCCCTGCACACCCTGGGCAAACTCTGCGAAAAGCACGGCGTCAACCTGATCGCTATCGGCAATGGGACGGCCAGCCGCGAGACCGACAAGCTGGCAGCTGACCTGATGAAGCGGGTGGAAGGCATGCAGCGTGTCGTGGTCAGCGAGGCTGGCGCATCGGTCTATTCGGCCAGTGAATTCGCTTCGCAGGAAATGCCGGACGTCGATGTCAGCCTGCGTGGTGCAGCCAGCATTGCGCGCCGCCTGCAGGACCCGTTGGCAGAACTGGTCAAGATCGACCCCAAATCCATAGGTGTCGGGCAGTACCAGCACGATGTGAACCAGAGCGACCTTGCTCGCAGCCTTGACACCGTCGTAGAGGATTGCGTCAACAGCGTCGGCGTGGACCTGAACACCGCCAGCGTTCCGCTGCTGGCGCGTGTCTCGGGCCTGAGCCAGACGGTCGCAAAATCGGTCGTGCGCTGGCGTGACGCCAACGGCGCATTCACGTCCCGGTCAGACCTGATGAAGGTTACCGGACTGGGTGCCAAGACCTTCGAACAGAGTGCTGGCTTTTTGCGCCTGCATGCCAGCAGCAACCCGCTGGACATGACCGGAGTTCACCCGGAAACCTATCCTGTCGTCGAGCAGATCATGGTGCATACCGGCAAGGCGGTTGCCGAGCTGATGGGACGGGCAGACATGCTCAAAACCCTGAAACCCGAATTGTTTGCCAATGAAAGGTTCGGCGTCATTACGGTCAAGGACATCATTGCAGAACTCGAAAAGCCCGGACGTGACCCCCGACCCGACTTCAAGGTCGCTCGCTTCAACGATGGCGTTGAGGACATCAAAGACCTGAAAGAAGGCATGGAGCTGGAAGGTACGGTGAGCAATGTCGCGGCGTTTGGCGCGTTCATCGACATCGGCGTGCACCAGGACGGCCTGGTTCATGTCAGCCAGCTTAGCCACAAGTTCACCAATGACGCGCGCGAAGTCGTCAAGACTGGTGACATCGTGAAAGTCCGCGTGACTGAGGTGGACGTAGCCCGCAAGCGCATTGGCCTGACCATGAAGCTGGGTGAGGCGCCTTCGCGGCGCGGTGCCGCAGGCGACAACCGCTTCGAAAGCGCGCGGCCGGGGCAAAACCAGAACCGTGGCGGCCGGCCGAATCAGCCCCAGGCGGTGCAGGGTACGGCGATGGAATCTGCCTTCAGCAAGCTCGCTGTGCTACGAAAATAATCAGCCCGGCGCGTCTTATCCATGAAAGCCCTGAGAATTTACGCCGGTCCCAAGGCCCGGCGGCATATTGAACAACACGGCTTGCATGCACGGGACATTGGCGTGGTTCCGGGTGCGGCTGGCGGGCCCAAAGGGTTGATTCTTGGGGCGCTGGATCGCTTTATTTTTGGCGACTGGCTTTCCACTACAGCCCACCCCGTGCACCTGGTTGGAGCGTCGATTGGCGCGTGGCGCATGGCCACCGCTTGCCTCAATGACCCGGTCAGCGCTTTCAACCGGCTGGAAAGCGATTACATTCACCAGCACTACGAGCTGCAACCCGGCCAAAAGCGGCCGACGGCAGATTTTGTGAGTGAACAGTTTGGCCAGAGCCTCAAGAACTTTTATGGGGGCAGGGTGCACGAAGTGCTGCAGCACCCGCGCTACCGGCTGCACATCGTCACCTCGCGTGGTCGCCATGTTCTGGGACGCGAGCACAAGGTGGGCACACCGCTGGGCTATCTGGGTGCTTTTTTGACCAACAGCGTACACCGCAAGGCCATGGGCGCCTGGCTGGAGCGGGTGGTGTTTTCCAGCCAGCATGCGACGCTGCCTTTTGCCACCAACGACTACCGCACACGGCAGGTCGCGCTCAGCGAAGCGAATTTCAATCCCGCGCTTCAGGCAAGCTGTTCCATTCCGTTCGTGCTGCGTTCAGTCCACAACATACCCGGCGCGCCGCCCGGTGCGTATTGGGATGGCGGCATCACGGATTACCACCTTCACCTCAACTATGCTACTTATTTGATAGCTGAAGGCGCTCGAAATACGGGGGCTGCGGGCCAAAATGACACTTATTCGGTAGAAAAAACAGATATTGGAGCCGGATTGGTGCTCTACCCCCATTTCCAGCAAGCCGTGGTGCCTGGTTGGCTGGACAAGGGCCTCAAATGGCGGCACAAAGCCACGCATTTCCTGGACAACATGATTCTGCTGGCGCCGGACCCGGACTGGATCAAAACCCTGCCCAACGGCAAATTACCCGATCGAACGGATTTCACGCGCTACGGCCCCGACCTGAAATCACGCGTCCAGGCATGGCAGAAGGCTGTTAGAGAATCCGAGCGCTTGGCCGATGAATTCCAAGCCGTGCTGTCAAACCAGACTCTGGGAGCGCATATTGCTGACCTCAAATAAAACCGTACCGCCTGCGTCACCCACTGTGGTGCTTGCACTGCAACTCGTCATGCTGCTGCTGACGATAGGACCGCTCTGGTTGATCACGCGTGACTTGTTCGACGGTGCATCGGTTGGCTACGCCAGGCTAATCGGCAATGCGGACGGCCTTTACGCATGGCTTGCCGATGCGAATTGGCTGGTGGCTATTTATGTCTATAAAGTGGCATTTGCGGTGGCTGCTGCTATGGATGTACCTTACTGGCTGGTGATCAAGGTCTTCCTGACCGGCGTTTTACTCGGACTGGTATTTGAATTCAAACGCCTGGCTACCGATGTCTTTGGCCTGGAGGACTCGCCGGCACGGCTACTGGCCTTGCTCTGCCTGGCGTCGCCATCGCTGTACACCGCTGTGTCTTCAGCCATCGTTCCCATTATTTTCTGCGTCTGGCTAGCTTTTCTGGGTCACCGGCTGTTCTGGAGCTCAGGGGGGTGGGTCAGGTTTACTGGCCTTGCGCTGATGGTGGTGTCCTTCCAGCTCAATTCCAGCATGGTGTTTGTGCTGGCGCTAGATGTGGTTTATCTGTACCGGTTTGCAGGTTTGCGAAAGCAGCGCATCGCTTGGTTTGCACTGCTTTTCCTGTCGGCGCTTGCCGTTTATATGGTGATGCGTTCGCTTGCGCCACCCCGTCAGGTTTTTGTCGAATACAACCGCTTGCTTAATCCCTTTAATGCAGCTGATGGCCTGCGGATTGCCCGGGCCTGCGCCATGTTCATGACCTGGGGCCTGATACCGCTGGCCGGCCTGGTACTGGTCTGGATCACCTCCCTCTGGTCACGAGGGGGTCGGTCCGTGTCTCTCACCGAGATGCTGCGCAGCCTCGCCAGCTGGCAGGTTGTGTGCTGCCTGTTTCTTTGCGCCTCTGCGATATTCCCGTATGTCATGGTGGGCAAGGGTGCGCCGCTGTTTACCCTCACCGGATTTGGCCAGGGCATCACGGAACAGGTACTTCGGGCCGCGCACAGTGGACCTTTCGCCCCGACCTGGGCCAACACGTCCGGCCGGCACGCGCTGTTTTTTGCGATCCCGCTGGCGATGCTGACCTGGTTTTTGTGCGCGCAGCTCAGGGAGCGGATGACGGGCAAAAACCGGTCGACAGCGCCGGTGCCTTTATTTCTTTTGATTGCACCGCTATTACTTTTCTGGGTGCTTGGGTCTTTTGCCAACAAGCTGGCGAACCAGGCGGCTGAAACCAGTCTGGTCAACGGCCTGAAACAGATGGCGCCGGCACCTGCAGGCGTCGTGGAGATCAAGTACGCACCCGGAAGCGACTGGCTGATCTGGACGTCAGCGGCCGGCACGATATTGCAGCAGGCCTGGGGGATATCCCATTACTACGCGATGTTCTACAGCCTCGACGCTTACCGCGATGACATGCAATGGCAATACCATGCCTACATCCGGCAGACGGGGGCCTTGAAGGCGCCTTTGATCCAAAACTATCTTTCGATGTCGGACTTCCCTGGCGAAGAATGCACAACGCGCTATGACGCCGCGCTGCCATCGTCCTTGCCTTGGTTGCTGCTGTCGGGCGTTTTTCCGACACAGGCGCCAGCTGCCCGTATAACGCTGCTTGGTACGCACTGTGACAAGGCCTATGTGATGCCGAACCCGAGTCCCGAGAAAATCCTTATTCCCTGAAACCGGTCCGTCAGACGGGGCCTTCAATCTGCCGCACGCCGTTGCTTATGCTCCTACATCGATTTTTCCAGCATTTCTGTGTAGTCATCGCTGGATGCCAGCCGGGGGTTGGTTTTGTGGCAATGGTCGGCCAGCGCGCCAGTGATGATTTTTCCGAAAGCATCTGGCTGAACACCCATTTCGCCAAGTCCGTGCGGCAATCCGAGCCGGGCGTTCATGTCGCGGACCGCATCCTGGATGTCCAAGCTTGAAGCCAGACCCATGGCTCGGGCCATGCGCTCAAGCCGTTTGTCTTTCTGCATGGATCCCGCGCTCGCATTGAAGCCAATCACTGCGGGCAGAAACATGGCGTTGAGCGTGCCGTGGTGCAACCGCGGATCCACACCACCCAGGCTGTGGCTGAGCGAATGTACGCAACCCAGGCCCTTCTGGAAAGCCATGGCCCCCTGCATGGAGGCACTCATAAGGTTGAATCGCGCTTCTCGGTCACTGCCATCCCGGGTGGCGCGTTCGATATGTGCCCAGCCGCGCTCCAGGCCGTCAAGTGCAATGCCGTCAGCCGGCGGGTTGAAGGCGGCCGACATAAAGGTTTCCATGCAATGTGCTATCGCGTCCATGCCAGTGGCGGCGGTCAGCTTCGGTGGCAAGCCCAGGGTCAACTCGGGATCACAGATCGCCGCTTTGGGCACGAGGTGCCATGAATGGAAACCGAGCTTGCGGTGGTCGTCCACGATGATGATGGCACCCCGCGCGACTTCACTGCCCGTGCCGCTGGTGGTCGGTACTGCAATCAGCGGTGCAGCACGATCCGTGATGTTTGCCGAACCGCCTTCTATGGTTGCGTAAGTGGTCAGCGGGCCTTCATGCGTCGCCGCAATTGCAACGCCCTTGGCGCAGTCAATCGCCGAGCCACCGCCCACTGCGATGAGGCCATCGCATGCATGGGCTTTGTAAAGCGCCGCTGCTGCACGAACCGCAGCTTCCGTCGGGTTGGACGGCGTCTGGTCGAACACGGTGACCTGCAGGCCAGTCAAGACATCGAGGGCTTTTTGCAAAACGCCCGCAGCTTTGACGCCTTGGTCGGTGACTACCAGGGGGCGCGTGATGCCGACGCGGTCGCATTCCTGTTTGAGCAATTTGATGGCACCAAAATCGAACTGGATCTGTGTAACGTAATAGATGAGGGACATGGTGAAATTTCTAGCGGTTGTGTCGTTGTACGATGCCGTGGTCCTGCAGGCTAATGCCGCAGTCCCTACTTTAATGTCGAATCGGCCTGTAAATGAGTCTTCACGCCCATCCCCCAAATCATTTGACACCTGCGATGCTTGATGTGCTGGACCGTGTTGGAAGGGCCAGACGGCCGACGCTGGATACCCTCACACCTGACCAGGCGCGCGCGGCTTACGATGCCGGTGCAGGCGTACTGGAAGTCCCCAGAGTGACTTTGGCGCGGGTAGAGGATTTCAGCATCCCCGCGCGTGACGGACAGCAACTGCCGGCAAGGCTGTATGCGCCCAACGCCAGTGTTCTTCCGGTACTGCTTTATTTCCACGGTGGCGGATTTACAGTTGGCAGCATTGCCTCGCACGACGTGTTGTGCCGGGAGTTGAGCCGTTTAGCCAAGTGCGCCGTGATTTCGGTGGACTACCGCCTGGCGCCGGCGCACAAGTTTCCCACCGCTGCCAACGACGCCTGGGATTCACTGCAGTGGCTTGCTGTCCATGCAGCCAAAATCGGACTTGACGCCCGCGGCATCTCAGTTGGCGGTGACAGTGCCGGCGGCACGCTGGCTGCCATGTGCGCGGTGCTGGCCCGGGATGCGGGCATCCGGCTGGCATTGCAGCTGCTGTTTTATCCTGGCTGCGCTGCACATCAGGGCACGTTATCCCACAAAAAATTTGCCAAAGGTTTTTTGCTTGAGGAGGCGCAAATAACATGGTTTTTCAACCAGTACATCCGCAGCCCTGCTGATCGTGACGACTGGCGATTTTCACCCCTCAATGCCCCGGACGTGGATGGCGTGGCACCGGCCTGGATAGGTCTGGCCGAGTGCGATCCACTAGTGGACGAAGGGGTGATGTATGCCGACAAGCTGCGCGCTTAACGGGTTGCTGTTGATCTGGAGATCTACCGTGGTGTGACCCACGAGTTCATCAAGATGGGGCGTGTGATTCCCGAAGCCAGGCAGGCACACCGCGATGCAGCGCGGGCCCTTGGCGATGCATTCTGCAATTTGTAATTGACCAGGTAACCATGACACCACAAGATTTCCGTTTTTTTCACCAGCTGCGGGTTCGCTGGGCCGAGGTTGACATGCAGAAAATTGTGTTTAACGCACATTACCTGATGTACTTCGACACGGCGATTTCTGATTACTGGCGGGCGCTGGCCTTGCCTTACGAGGCGGCCATGCACCAGCTTGGTGGCGACCTGTATGTCAAGAAAGCCAGCATTGAATACCATGGCTCGGCGCGTTTTGACGACCGCCTGGACGTGGCGCTCAAATGCGTCCGTGTCGGTAATTCATCCATTGTTTTTTCAGGCGCAATTTTCAGGGCCGGCGAGCTGCTGATCACCTGCGAGCTGGTTTATGTATTTGCGGACCCGACTTCGCAGACGTCGAAGCCCGTGCCGGATCAATTGCGGCATCTATTGGTGCGCTTTGAAGAACGCCAACCCGTTACGAGGCTTGAAACCGGTACCTGGGCGCAGCTTGGTACAGATGCTGCAAAACTTCGTACAGAGATTTTCGTTCAGGAACAGCGTATTCCCGTTGAGCTGGAGTGGGACGAGGCCGACCAAACCGCTGTGCATGCGGTCGTATATAACGCCCTGGGCCAGCCAGTCGCGACAGGGCGGTTGCTGCGGGATTCCGCCGGGAACAGCAGGATAGGGCGGATGGCGGTAAAGCGCGTGTTGCGGGGAGCGCGACTGGGCCGTGACATATTGCACGCTTTGATGGACGTTTCCAGGGAGCGCGGCGACCTCGATCTGATGCTGCACGCGCAGTTGAGCGCCCAGGGCTTTTACCAGCGCGCTGGCTTTTCGAGCCGTGGAGAACCTTTTGACGAGGCCGGCATCCCACACATCGAGATGAGCAGGCCTTTTGCAGGTGCCTGAAATTTCACCGCAGGCAGGAAAATCGACTGTTACAAGCAGCGACAATAGCGGCGTGCGATCGAGGCGGGACGCCTTTGCGCCGGTATCCAGAAACACAATAAATTTTCATGGCCAAGAAAAAACGTATCTACGCGAACAAGTCCGGTAATGCCGCGAGTGCGGCCGACGCTAGCGACCTCATAACACCGAAGGCTGCAGGTGCCGCCGGGGCAGAGTTACCAAACAAACTGAGGTCGGGCGCAGCATCCCTGGACAAGCGGGTTCGCGCGTCGGTCAGCTCTGTGAAGAGCACGATGTCGTCGCTGCTGCCTGCTGAAGTTGAACGCGGCGATTGGACCGTCGTGATTCTGGCCCTGATGATGTTTCTGACGCCCGCTGTCGGTGTGCCGAACGAGGAAATGTTGCAGGACACGCTGAAATCCATCGTCGCGTCTTTCGCGGCCATCAGTGCCGGACTGCTGTTTTTCTGGCAGCAACGCAACCGCCGCGACGGCCTGCGCTGGCATGCGCTGATGTGGCTCCCGCTGGCCCTGATGTTTTATGCGCTTGGCAGCATGGTCTGGTCGCACACCTATCTTGGAGGTGTCGAAGCCATTCGCTGGTTTGTCTTCAGCCTGTTGCTGTGGCTGGGTATCAATACCCTGTCTCGGGGCCGGACCGGATACCTTGCAGAAGGCATTCACTGGGGCGCCTTTGTCGCGTCGCTATGGACAGTATTGCAATTTCTCGTCGATTTCACTTATTTCCCGCAAGGCCCCAATCCTGCATCGACCTTTGTAAACCGCAATTTCTTTGCCGAGTTTGTGGTCTGTACGCTGCCCTTTTCAGCTTACCTGCTGGCGCAAGCCAAAGGGTCGGGGCGCATCACGCTGTTGTCTTTTGCGCTCGGGTTTAACGTGGTGGCATTGATGATGACCGGTACCCGAGGCGCGCTGACCGCCATGTGGATACTCTTAGCCATCGTGCTGCCGGTCATGGCGGTGCTTTACCGCAAGCAGTTTGCTTTTATGCGATGGGATTCTGGCAAGCGAATCCTGGCTTGCGGTGTGATGTGCGCCACGATTGTGATTTTGGGCCTGTCAACCACGACCAACCCGAGGCTGCTGGAAGACTCAAA
>JANYFF010000237.1 GCA_025362825.1 Polaromonas sp.
CCGACAAGCTGCGCAAGGCAGACATCAACGCAGAGCCCTTCCACGGTGAACTCAGCCAGGGCAAACGCACCCAGGTGCTGATGGACTTCAAGGCCAAGAGCGTGCAAGTCGTCGTAGCCACAGACGTCGCTGCACGCGGCATAGACATCACGCAGCTGCCGGTAGTCGTCAACTACGACCTGCCCCGCTCAGCCGTCGACTACACCCACCGTATAGGCCGCACTGGCCGCGCAGGCAAAAGCGGCCTGGCCGTAAGTTTTGTGAGCGCGACGACTGAAGCGCATTTCAAACTGATTGAGAAGCGGCAAGGCATCAAGCTGGCGCGGGAACAGGTGGCGGGGTTTGAGCCGGTTGAGGTCGCGCCTGTGAATGCGACTGATCCGCTCGGGACTGGCGGCGTTAAGGGGAAGCGGCCTAGCAAGAAGGATAAGTTGCGGGCAGCTGGGAAGTGAGCAACTGGACAGGTGTGACTGGTATTGGTTTGTCAGAATAGACCGCGCGAACAAAACCTGTTGCCTGGATGAAAGCAAAAGCTACAGCGTATTTTTAACGCGCAGCTTTTCTGCAAGATACCCTTTGAAGAGTTCCACGAACACGGTGTCTTTGGTTTACCGCCAGCTGCACTGGTGAAGGAATCACCATCGGGCCGACCAATCACCTCCTCGTCGTTTACGAGGCGTTCGGCGCGCAATGACCGATGCAGGTATTGAGAATGGCGCCAGCAGGCTTTGGATTTCAAACACCCCTATCAGGCAACCGTGGTGTCGGCCCATATATTTTTATAAAAGGAAGATGCCCGGCAAAAGAAAGTTGAACGTCCTGCAACCTCAAACACTGCGATGCCACTCAATTGAAGTAGTGGCTTTTTATCTGAGTCCCAATGCAAAAAGGCTTCAAAACCGAAATCTTGAAGCCTTTTTAGAGCGTCTTCAGCGCGAAGCTGAAGCGCGGGGTTACGAGGGCTTAGTAGCCGCCGCGTCCACCGCCGCCACCACCACCACCACCATAGCCGCCGCCACCGCCGGAACGACCACCGCCGCCGCCGCCGTAGCCGCCGCCACCGGAACGGTCACCGCCGCCGCCACCACCGCCGTAACCACCACCGCCACCGCCGCCGCCGAAGCCGCCGGTACGTGGAGGACGAGCCTCCATCGGACGTGCTTCGTTAACGGTGATTGAACGGCCGCCGAGTGACTGACCATTCATGCCAGCGATTGCAGCTTGCGCTTCAGCATCGTTGCCCATTTCCACAAAGCCGAAGCCTTTGGAGCGACCGGTGTCGCGTTCCATCATGACTTTTGCGCTGGTGATGGAACCAAATTCGCCAAAAGACTGTTGCAAGTCTTCGTCGCGGACGGTGTACGGCAGATTGCCGACGTAAAGTTTGTTGCCCATTAAGGACTCCTCAAAAACATATAACAAAAGCGATGGGGTCCCGAAAGCACAACAAATCCAAAAAGTACCGCCGTAGCGCGCGAAACTGACCGATCACATCCTGTGCAAGCAATTGCTGCACTCTCATATTATGCGCCTTTACCGGCCCTTGGGGAACACTGGGCACGCAAAGTAGCTATCAAGTGCTGCCTTCGAGGACGAATTATTGCAATTAGTTACAATTAAATTCCGGGTGCTTGCGTTTACTCGCTGTCGGCGAATTCATCGGCGCCGGCATCGGCACCGGCACCGGCAGATTCATCGCGTGGTTTGGCTGTGCGGTGGCCGGGCTTGCTGGTAACTTCGATGTAAAACTGGTCTGCGCCTTCTTTTACCAGCGCATCAATTGCGCCCATCAGCATCGCGAAATGCAGGTCGGCTGCGGTTGCATCGCTGGCACCTACCCTGCAATCAAAATCCACGAAATCCACGCCTTTGGGCAGCGGCTTGGTTCGTTCGCGTTTGACGTATTTGCGGATGTCGTGCTTGGCGGCATCGAGCAGGCGATCGCGGTTTTTGCCTTCGATGTTGAGCTGGTAGGTTTTTTTCATGAGCTTGTTGCAATGCGGTTAACCGGCAGCAGCCGTACGCTGCCCCGGATTCGGGATTATCGACGCGCCTGCCGCAGCGGCACGCGAAAAAATTCAGGCGGCGAGCGCTTTGTCGATGGCTTCGTGCAAGTGCTGCAGGCCAAACGATACGTCGGTGAAGACGCCATTGACATAAAAAGCCGGCGTTGCACGCACCGCCAGGTGCAACGCACCCTGGACGTGTTCCTGCACGCGCTGCAGGTAGACGTGGTCTTTCATTTCGTTCTGGTAGCGTGGCATGTCCAGGCCAACCTGGGCCGCGTAGTCGAGCAGGTGCTTTTCCTTGAGATGATGGGGATTGGCAAACAGCAACCCGTACAGGGGCCAGAATTTGCCTTGCGCACCGGCAGCTTCCGCAGCCTCGGCAGCGAGCTCGGCATGTGGATGGACTTCACGCAGCGGGAAGTGTCTGAAAACAAATCGTACCTTGCCTTCGAAATGCGGCAGTATGACTTTGAGCGCACCGTGCGCCTGCAGGCAGGACGGGCATTCAAAATCGCCATATTCAATAACGGTGACCGGCGCGGAGGCCGGACCGATGATGTGGTCGGTGGCCGGGTCGGCGGCAAGGATTGGATCGATCCTGGTGGAGGTCATAGGCTTGCCTTTTTTCTTGACTTTGCTGGTTGCTTTTTCAGCGGTGACAAATAAAGAAAGGCGCGCGACTGCCGTACCGGGAGAAGATCAGCCTGCAGCGTTCTGCAGTGCTTCGTCAAGCGCCTTGCATGAAGGGGAACACACGGCCTGGGATTTGCCCAGTACCTTGCGGGTGCCCATCAACGAACGTGCGCGATGTTTGCCGCACATAAAGCACGACATGGTGGCCGCGCCAAAGGAGGTAGTTGCCGCAAACGGCGAACCTGAAACCTTTGATTTGTAGCGCAGGCCGTCAGCGAGGACGGCGGTTTTAGCATCAGCTCTTGCCATGTTTTGTATCTTCCTTGGGTTGAGTTGTTGAACGTTTCATGGCCCGATGGATAGCGGCTTTGGCCTGCGCACTCTTCTTGACGAGTGGGCCGGCGAGTCGCTCACTAAGCCCTGCAAGTAGTTGTCTCACGGTCGGGTCAAGCGTAATAAGCGCGGAGTTGCCGTGCCTGTTGCCAAGAGCTTGGGTGTTTGTATACAAATTCAAGCTCATGGTACGTATTTTACCCCCATCCGGTACATCGGTCCGGTATGGGGTCGCTATTGGTTTTATAGCTAACTGTGCACGGATTCACTGGGCCCGGGGCATAAAAGACCTGCAACACAAGCGAAAATGCTACCGAAACACGCAGCAACACCTTTTTAAACCAGGTTTTGACCTCTCTCAGGTATTTTTACCATGGAAAGCGCTCTCGACCCGTGTTAGGTGGTCATATTGTGCTATGTTCTTCAATAGCAATTGAATTTCGCCACGTCCCAGGGTCAGGCGCGGCGCCGGTAAGGCTTGCCCGCTGCGCGTTGCAACAGCAAGGCAAGATGCTCGGCGGCGGGCGTCAGCGGGAACTGCAGCGAATGCATCTGCACGATTTCAGGGGCGGCTAGTGTCTCGCTGACGGCGATCTCCTGCAGGGTGTCCCTGAACAATGGGCTGGCGGCCCAGATGCGGGGCACAAACACCAGCGCATCGGTGGTGGCCAGCAGCACTGCCAGGACCAGCATGGACTCTGCCCGCGTTCGCACAGCGGGGCTGGGCAGCCCCCAAGCTGAAAAAACCTCTTCAAACTCTTCTTCAACCCGATCGCGCAGGCCCGCAATCAGCCACTCGGCATCGACCAGATCGGCCAGGCTTTTAACGTCGGCCAGCGGATGGCCCTTGCGCGCCATGACGGCGCGATCATTGTCAGCCAGCCGCTGCACCACATAGCCCTTGTCAAGCTCGCGCTTGGGTCGCGGGCCGACATAAAAATCGAGTTCACCGTCCCGCAGCCTGGGCTCGATGTTGGGAAAGTGGCCTTCAACAAAGCGCACGCTGATAGCCGGCCAGGCCTTGCGAAATTGCGGATAGGCCAGCGGCAGCAAGCCCAGAACGACGGCGCTTGACAGTGAAACCGCCACTGTACCGGTGAGGTCGCCGTGGTATTGGCGGGCCTCTTCATAGCCGCGCCGCAGCGATTCGGATGCAACCTGCGCGCGCGCCAGATATTTTTCACCGGCAGGCGTTAGCGCAACGCCGCGTGTGTGTCGCTCAAAAAGCGGCACGCCGAGTTCTTCTTCCAGCTCCTGCAGGCTGCGCGAGATGGCTGGTTGCGTCAGCCCCAGGGATGCTGCAGCAGCGCGCAGGCTGCGCGAGCTGGCAATCGCCATGAAGTCACGCAGGTGGCGGTGTTTGGGCATGGCGTCAGTCTACCGTCCCGCCTGGGTCCTGCAACTGCAGGTGTTGCGCTCAACGGCTTTCAGCGGCAACGCGGTTTTCAGCGGCAACGCGGTTTTCAATCGCGCCTATGCGGTCCACTTCAATGCGCACAACATCACCCGCCTTCAGCCAGCGCGGCGGCTTGAAGCCTATGCCGACACCGCCCGGCGTACCGCTGAGGATGAGGTCGCCCGGCTCCAGCGTCATAGCCTGGCTAAGGCAGGCGATCTGCTCGAAGCAGTTGTAAATCAGCTCCCGGGTGTTCGAGTTTTGCCGGAGTTCGCCGTTGACGAAGGCGCG
>JANYFF010000264.1 GCA_025362825.1 Polaromonas sp.
TGTTGATGGAGAACGGCCGTCTTTCGGGAGCAAGTTGCAGTTGGCAACTGCAACTTGCTCCCGGCGGGACGACCGGTCGTCGGCCAGGTGGCCGACGGCGGCACAAGTCACTGGGAGGACACCATGGCAAACATCATCGAGATCACCAACAAGAACGGAACCCGCGTCTACAAGGTTCAAATTCGAATCGCCGGGGCGACGAAGGTCCCCGCCCGCACCTTTCCATCGAGGTCGAGAGCCGAGGAGTTCGAGAGGACCACCGAGGCGGAGCTGCGCGAGGAGATCCGCAAGCTCAAGGCGGATCCGAATGGCCAATCCTTCTACAAGGAGAAGCTGCACGACACCCTCACGCTTTATCTCGCCTCGCTCGGCGAGGGGGAGCACTCGCCAGCGAAGGTCGCCCTGCTCCACGTTGAGAATTGCAAGCTCGGAGACATCCGGCCCAGCATGGTCCAGCGCTTCGTCGACAAGATGTTGTCCAAGACCTCGCGCCTAGGCAGGCCCTACGCCGCGCAGTCCGTGCGGCACATGGTCATCGCCATGGGAAACGCCTACCGGTGGCGGGCGCGGGTTGGATACGACCTTCAAGTGGCACTCACGCCGTTCAATGGGCGCTTCCTGCCGGCCGACTGGGAGTCGCGGCGCAACCGCCGCCTCGAGGCTTCGGAGGAGCGGGCGCTCTTCGCCGAGATGCGCAGGATGGGCGTGCGGCATTACCACTGGCGGCTCCTCGTCAAGCTCGCGCTTGAGACGGGCGCGCGCCAGGGCGAATTGATCAAATCCAAGTGGACCGCGTTTGATTTGGAGAAGAGACGCTGGGAAATTCCGACGAAGGACACCAAGGCGAAGGTCGCTCGCAGCGTGCCGCTTACCAAGCGAGCGACGCGGGCTCTCAAAGCGTTGGCGCTGCTGCGCAAAGAGGGCGAGACGCGTCCGTTCGAGTCGCTGGGCAAACTGGCATCGATTCGCGGGTGGTGGCGGGAAATCCCCAAGAAGGCCGGTGTGGTCGGCTTTAGATTCCATGACCTCCGGCATGAGGCTTGCAGTCGAATGGTCCTGCACCACAGGCAGCTCTCCACATTTGAGATCATGACCGTCGTCGGGCACAGCTCCATCGCCATGCTCCGGCTCTACGCGAACCTGCGCGGCGAGGAGCTCGTGGAGCGGATCGACGGCGTCGGAGCGCAGCAGTCCATGCTCGAGCGCCTCGGATCCATTCTGCGGACGCACGAGGCTCTTGTCGCTTCGTTGGACGCCCGAAACACCTCCGCGAGGCACCCCGAGGTCGTGGCCCCGCCGAAGTTGGGGATGGTCTTCACTTCTCAGCCGCTTACCGCGACGAAGTTCAGCATCTCGTGGGGATCGACGCCCTACCGGCTTGCCGCCTGACGCGCGCGGCGCGGGCGTCAGGATCCATGGCCCCGGCGGCACTTGCCAAAGGGGCCTTGCTTCGCCCTCTCAGGGGAAAGCATGCAGCCAGAGCGCGACGCCGAACAACTCGCCCGACTCGCCGTCCAAAGGGACGAGGCCCGCGAGATGCTGCGGCGGGACTATGGCATCGACTCCGCGTTCGTGAGGGTGCCCACGCTCTCGAAGGTGCTCGGGCTCGCTCAACCCACCATCTACGCATCCATGCGCGAGGGGCGCTTTTTCCTGCCCCACCGCTTGCTCAACTCGTCTCCGGCGGTCCGCTTCGAAGACTTGCTGGAATGGTATTGCTCCGACGTCATGCCGGGCGGCGAAGGTTTTCGCGCGGGCCGTCCTCGGGAAGCCGGCGCCCGCGGGAGCGCGCGGACGCCGACGCCGCAGCTTAGCCAAGCCGCTGTCGACGAGATCGTCTCGAGCGCCTTCTCGCGCGTCTCGGGCCGGCCCTCCTCCTAAGCCAGGAGCGCCCGTTCAACGCGCGCCGCCGCGGGCCCCGCGACACGGCTTTTGCCATCGCCGCACACGGCTTTTGATCGCGCCGACGCGCAGCCCCGAGGCCCTCGACACGGCTTTTGGCATCGCGCGACACGGCTTTTGACCTTGGCGGCGGCTCCGCGACACGGCTTTGCCTATCGCCGCACACGGCTTTTGCTGTCGCCAACCCCGCGCTCTATGACTTAGATGCTTAGAAAGAAAAACATAGAGGGGCGGCTGCGCCGCCTGGCGCCGGCCGCGGCGGCTGCCGCGCCGGCCTACTCGGAGACGGAAAGGCCCGAAGGCCGCTGTCGCGGCCAACGCCGCCAGAGGGCGGCGAGCTCGCGCGCGAGGCCGCGCCTCGCTAGTGCGCTTAACCCAGTTCGCAATCGCAGTAAATGGGAGCTCGTGCGCGCGCCTATTCGCCGTGGCGACATCAAAAGCCGTGTTGGCAATTGGTTATGCGTTCGCCATGCTTCCCTTTTCAGCGCCACGTCCAGTGCTGAGAGGCTAAAGGGCAACTCCGCCTCTGCGCTTCTGCGTGAAGGGTGGCTGTGGAGCTTTCGAGGCCTTTTTCGCTTTTTCCCGCTCGACCAGGTCGGCCTTGGGCATCACGAAGTTGGGTTGATCCGCCGTCTTCGCCGCCACTTTCCACTGGTTCGGGTCCTTCGCGGCGCAGTCGAACTCGAAGTCGCTCAACACGCTCGGCGCTTTGCTTTTTATCTCCGCGAGCGCCTCGCGGAGTTTGCTGGGAAATTGGTCGGCGGCGGCCTCGTAGCCCGAGAGCTCGCGCAGCTTGCCGACCGAGTATTCGTAGGGCTTGTTGGAGCCCAGGAAGTCATGCAGCCATTCGGCGAGCTCCGTTTTCAGACCGCGGCGCTGCTCCACTAGGCAACGGCAACCCGCGTCGCGCTCGAGGAGCGGCGCGAGCCCGCCGTCGAACGACGCCCACCAGACGGAACGCTTGCGCGGCCCGCGATCTTCCCGTCGCAGCGTCCCAACCAGTTTTCCCGAACCTTGGGCGCTGTGGCGCTCGTAGAAGATGCGCGCCTTGCCCATCCGCCGCAGGCTTTCCAGCACGCTTTTGCTGGCCGCGCCGCTCCCCGAGCCCCCCAACGCCTTCGAGGTGCCCGAGAGCGAAATGATGAACTCTTCGTCGGCGAATCCATGCGCGATGGCCGCGCGCAAGAATTGCTCCCACACGGCCTTGTCCCGCATGGTCAGGCGCGGGCCGTCCAGCCGCAGCTCGTAGGGCTTGTAGCAAGCGACCGGGCGCTCGGGTCGCCCATGTTGGCCTTTGCCCGTCCCCGCGCTGAACAGCGCAGATCTCGACATCAGCGCGGGCACCAAAAACTCTTTTCGGAGCGGCAATGCCAATCGTGTCGGGGCTGGCGAGATGACGGAAAAGGTTGCTTGCTCAGGCTCGCGTGCCGGACTCGGTCCTTCGGGCACAGCGGGTTGAGCGTGCGCGGGACCACTGTCCGCATCGTCCTCCCATGGCGGCACGTCCTCTGCACTGCGTGCGACGGGCTTGCCGTCCGAGCTGGGCGCGGGTTCCGCGGGGAGGGTCGCCACGACTCGCGGGGCGGCATCGCCGCTCGCGTAAATGGGGTGGTCCCAGTCCGGTTCGTAGCCGCATTCGAAATGGTTCGGGTCGCCCATGAAAAGTCCTCCTTCGATTCGCGAACATCAATCACCCAAGGTCTCAAGCAGCCGAGGCCGTGTCAATAGTTAGGGAAACGATTGCGCGCAAAAAGACGTAGCGAGCCCGCCTCCGCAAACGGAAGCGGGCTTTTCGTGATGCAGATCGCGTGCTGTCGCTTAGATCGTGCCGGCGCGACCAACCACGACACCGTGGATGCGCAAGGTCGCGGAGTCGTGAACCACGATGTCGGCGAAGTCGGGATTGGCCGAGCGCAGCACCACCTTGCCATCGAGCAGGCGCATTCGCTTGACGAGCTGCCCCTCGCCTTCGAGGTGGGCGAGCACCAGGTCGCCGTCCTTGGCCTCGATCTTCACATTGACCAGGATCAAGTCCCCGTCGTTGATGCCCTCGTCGCGCATCGACCATCCCGCGACGCGCGCCCACATGTTGTCCTCGGGCGTCGCGCCGCCGAGCACGTCGACGAGCGACGCCATGCGGACCGGAGCGCCCGCCGTCCCCACCCATGCAGGCCGGCCCGCCGCGACGGCCTCGGCGAACAGGGGCAGCTCGCGAAGCAGGCCCGCGGGCTGCGAGTCGATCTCAACGCGCGAGGCAAACCTCACCGCCAAACTGCGGCCAAGACGGCGGAGCGCGGCGACCTCCGCGTCGGGGTCGAGCCCTTGATCGATGAGCTCCTGGCGCAGCTCGTCTCCGGTCATCGCCTCGATCTGCTCCCACGTGCGCGAGGGCGGGCGCATTGTTTTCTTGGCTTCCATCTTCTTCTCCTTTGTTTGTCGCGAGCGGATCAATGCAATGCGGGGGTTTGCGCTAACGCGGCCGACAGCCGCCTTTGAACCCTGCGCTTGGCGGCGTCGAGGTCTTTGGGCGCCGCCTTCGTGCGCCGCGCCAACTGGCTTTGGCTTAGCTCTTCGAGCATTCCTCGCAGCACCAGCCGCGCCAACGTGTCCCCCTCGTTGGCCAGGGCCTTGTCGGCTGCGAGTAGCGCCTCCATCCGAATCCTCCGTCGTTCGGCGGCCAGCGCCTCGTCTTCCGCGGAGGGCGCGAACGCGTTGAAGGTGAGCTCGCCGCCGTCGGCTTGGAACAAGTCATACGAGGTGTGGGCACCAGGCTTGTTGTCCATCCGGTCGGTGTCGTGGTTGATCACGCTCTCCATCGTCTTGGCGACGAACACTCGGAACGGGATCGCGAGCGGCCACTTTCGACGCTCGCCGAGCGCGCGGACCAACGCTTCGTTGATCAGGTCTTGCGGCTCTTGGTAGGGGCTGCGCCGCGTCTGGAATATGAGCTGCGCGGCGAAAGTCCTCAGGCGCATCCACTCGTTGGAGGTCAGCTTTTCTATGGCTTCGTTGATTTCAGCGGGGGTCGCGTGTATTGGCATGCGTCTCTCTTCGAGGTCTTGTTGTCGACGGCGGGCGCGTCTGGCCCTCACCGCAAGTGCCGAAGCCATCGCTGGTTTCACCACATGTAAGCGCCGACGGCGATGGACGGCAAGGCGCGCGCCGCGCGTCCGCCTCAGTGCACCTTCCGCGCCGTCCTGCTCCCTTGACGGTGAAGTGGGATCCACGCGCGAGGCTCGCGCAAAGGCCCGTTGCGACGGCCGCTGGTCCGCGCGACATCTCGCCGTCGCCTAAAGGGGCGCCGCCGGCACTTGATGCCAGGGAGGCCTTTCATGAGCGACAAGACCATCTACGACTGGGGCCAAGCGCCACCTGGAGCGCCGTCGACCAAGCGGGTCGATCCTCTGGGCTGGATCCTCGCGAGCCTGTTCGCAGGCGTCGTCGTCGCTTCGTTGGTTCTCTGGGCGCTCTGGCGGCCCATCGCCGGGCTGTCCGCGCCAGTCGGGGCGCTCTCTGAGCATGCAGGCCATTGGGTCAAGCTCGCGGCGCGGCTGCTGCTATCGGGTTGGTTCGAGGCGGACGCCAAGCTCTACGCCAAGTTTTGGTCCGGAGCGTCGGACGCCGAGCGACTCGCAATCATCTGGCGCATCACGGCGGGGGCCTTGGGCGGGTGCGCCCCCGCGATCCTCCTCGCGCCGGGCTTCCTGCGCCCGCGCGATGGACTTCTGCATCTGCGTGGCTCGCGTCGCTTCGAAGGGAAGCGGGCCGTCGAAGAACTTCGCGCCCGCTTGGCGGAGCGCGTCAAACGTCGGCCCGATCACGAAATCGCGCCGAGCGTCGCATACCCCGCGGACCTCTGGACTCGCCACGTGCTCGTGGTCGGCGGCGTGGGCTCGGGCAAGTCCACTGCGATGAAGCCTTTGATCGACCGGGTGGTGAGCGCCGGGGAGCAGCTTCTTCTGTTCGACCCCAAGAGCGAGTTCACGATCGGATGGGCGCGCCCTTCGATCATGGCGCCGTGGGACGCCCGCAGCCTGGCGTGGGACCTCGCCCGAGACATGCGAAACGCGCTCGACATGCGTCGCTTCGCCGCCGCGATGATTCGCGAGAGTCAGGACCCCATGTGGTCCAACGCTTCGCGCCAGCTCCTCGTGGGTCTGATGATCCACCTCAAGGAATCGCGCGGATTCGATTGGGGGTGGCGCGAGCTCGCTGAGCTCGTCGCCCTCCCGCAGTCCGAGCTCTTGCCCATCATGCGGCGCTGCCACCCCGAGGCTGTGCGCGCGGTGGAGAAGGCGTCGGTCACGACCGCCGGCATCCTCATCAACTTGTCGAGCTTCTGCTCGTCGATCTTCGACCTGGCTGCGGCCTGGGGGGATGCGCCCCCCGAGCGCCGGGTGAGCTTCGTGGAGTGGACCGCAGGGGTCTCGCGCCATCCGCAAATCATCTTGCAGGGGCATGGCGCCTACGCGGAGCTCACAAAGAGCTACGTGGAGGGCATCGTCGGCATCGTCTCGGCGATGGTCAACAGCGTCGAGATGCGCGACGACCCCAACCGAAAGATATGGTTTATCGCCGACGAGTTGCCTCAAATGGGACGGATTTTCCCTGCCCTGCGCGCGTTGCTAGAAATTGGCCGTTCTAGAGGGTTGCGATGCGTCTTAGCCTGCCAGGACTTCGCTCAGCTCGAGGAGCTTTACGGAGCTTCGCCTGTGAAGGCGATGGTCTCGATGTCAGGCTCGCTGCTCGTCGGCCAGATGATGCAGGGCGACACCGCCGAAGCGATCTGCAAAGCCTTCGGAACGCGCGAAGTGGAACGCGCCAATATCTCGTCCTCATATCAGGGGGCCGGGGGGAGCGCGAACCGCTCGAGCACGCTTTCCTACGCGCGCGACGAAGTCGCCCTCTACAAGCCAAGCGAGCTCGGCAGCCGCCTGGGGCTCACGCCCGACGGCCGTGGCGTCAAGTTGATTCTCTTCACCGGGGGCGACGCCTTCGAACTGGTCTGGCCACACTTTCAGATGCGCGAGGAGCGATCCGGCCATGAGCCAGCCCCCTGGACTCTTGGGCTCGCGCCGATGCGCGAAGACGAGGGCGCGCCGTTGCCGGAGAGTCCGCCGACGCGAACAGCGGAGTTGCGCGGCGAGTCCGACGCGCGGGCAGGCGACCAAGTCGCCTCAACTCCGAAGAGCGCATCAGTGGGCGCGCCGGCGTTGGTCGGCGAGGACCTTGTCGTGAGCGCTGTGGCCGAGCGCTCCACGAACGGCGGCGACGGCAGCGAGATGGAGGACGAGGCGGCGATCTTGATCGAAGCGGTCGGCGGCGAGACGGTATCGGCCCTCGTCCACTTCGGCCGCTTGGTGGAGGCTGCCGTTGACGCGCGGCCTGGCCCGCGCGAGGAAGTCTCCACGCGTCAACGCCCAGCGAAGGAAGCCACGTGAGCGCGCGCCTCGCGCGTCAATGCGCCCCGAGCCTCGCCCCCGATCGAACGGAGGTCGCTCGGCTCTTGGCTGCTTGCGTGGCCCGCTCAATCCGCTCCGACACTTGGGCCTCGCGCGCGCGCAACTTTTCCGCGGAGCTTGGCGGCGTCCCCTGCAACGTGCACGTGAAAGCCCAAGCGTTGCGCCAAGTGGTCGGCGCGGCGTCGCGCGTCACCGGCGAGTTGTTCGTCTACGTCACGAACAGCGCGGGCGCGGACGTCGCAGGCGGAATCGGTTGGCTTCACTTCGTCGCCGCCGAGTCGGCCGTGGAAC
>JANYFF010000387.1 GCA_025362825.1 Polaromonas sp.
GACCAGCACCATAAAGCCGCTGGCGCCCAGCACCACTGGGTTGCTCAGCAGGTGCAGGCCTTGTGGCAGCTGCACCCACCCCATAAAACCCACCAGGCCGGTCAGCAACACCACCAGGTAAAGCCGCACACCGCTGGCCCAGCCAAGCGCGCCCGCTAGGGCGATTAATTGGGTGGTGTCAAGAGTCATGTAACCCTCATTTCCTGTACACCCATACCCCGTTCATCCTGAGCCTGTCGAAGGAGGCTCCCGAACGGGATGCGAGCTTGGCTTGAACGGCGTTCACGTCAGCATCCAGCCTGGTTTGCGCTTCTGCAGAAAGGACTGCACGCCTTCCTTGCCCTCCTCGCTGGAGCGGATGTCGGCGATGCCCTTGACCGTCAAAGCAATCAGCTCATTATTTATTTCGCGTTCAGCCACGTCCTGCACCAGCAGCTTGCAGGCCTTGACGGCCAACGGGCTGGCGTTGACCAGGGCGCCGATGAGTTCAGCCACCTTGGCATCGAGCAGGTCGGCGGTGGTCATCTCATGCACCAGGCCGATGCGATGCGCCTCGGCTGCGTCAAAGCGCTCGGCCGTCAAAAAGTAGCGGTGCGCCGCACGCGCACCCAGGGCGCGCAGCACATAGGGGCTGATGGTGGCGGGCACCAGGCCGAGTTTGACTTCGCTCAGGCAGTAATGGGCGCTGTCCACCGACACCACCATATCGCAGGCGGCCACCAGCCCCATGCCGCCCGCATACACGTCGCCCTGAATGCGCGCGATGGTCGGCTTGGGGCATCGGTACACCACGCGCAGCATATCGGCCAGCTGAGCGGCGTCGGCGATGTTTTCGGCATGGCTGTAGTCGGCCATGCGCCGCATCCAGTTCAGGTCGGCGCCGGCACAAAACGCCGCGCCTTCTGCCGCTAGCACGATACAGCGCACATCGGCATGGGCACCCAGCGCAGTGAAGGCCTGCGCCAGTTCGGCAATCATGTCGTCGTTGAAAGCATTGCGCACATCGGGCCGGTTCAGCGTCAGCGTTGCCACGCCGCGAACAAGGGTTTGCAGAAGGTATTGGTATTGCATGGTTTACATCCTGAACAGGCCAAACTTCGTCTCGGCAATCGGCGCGTTGAGGCTGGCGGCCAGGCCCAGCGCCAGCACGCGGCGGGTGTCCGCCGGGTCGATGACGCCGTCGTCCCACAGCCGCGCCGTGGCGTAGTAGGGGTGGCCCTGGTCTTCGTACTGGCGGCGGATCGGAGCCTTGAAGGCCTCTTCTTCTTCGGCGCTCCAGCTGCCGCCGCGCGCCTCTATACCGTCACGCTTGACGGTGCCCAGAACGCCGGCGGCCTGCTCGCCACCCATGACGCTGATGCGCGCGTTCGGCCACATCCACAAAAACCGCGGTGAAAACGCCCGGCCGCACATACCGTAGTTGCCGGCGCCAAAGCTGCCGCCAATGATGATGGTGAACTTCGGCACCTTAGCGGTCGCCACCGCCGTCACCATCTTGGCGCCGTTGCGGGCGATGCCTTCATTTTCGTATTTGCGGCCAACCATGAAGCCGGTAATGTTCTGCAAAAACACCAGCGGGATCTTGCGCTGGCAGCACAGCTCGATAAAGTGCGTTGCCTTCAGCGCTGACTCGCTGAACAAAATGCCGTTGTTGGCGATGATGCCGACGGCCATACCTTCAATCTGCGCAAAGCCGCAAATCAATGTGGTGCCATAGCGTGCCTTGAACTCGTCAAACACGCTGCCATCAACGATACGGGCAATGATCTCGCGCACGTCAAACGGCTTGCGCGTATCAACCGGGATCACGCCATACAGCTCTTCTGCTACATATTCAGGAGCGGCAGGCGCCCGTATCCCGCGGGCTACAGGCACTATTTGCTGTTTAATGTTCAAATTTTTGACTGCCGTGCGGGCCAGCGCCAGCGCATGCAGGTCGTTCTGCGCCAGGTGGTCGGCCACGCCCGACAACCGCGTGTGCACATCGCCGCCGCCCAGGTCCTCGGCACTGACGACTTCGCCGGTGGCAGCTTTTACCAGCGGCGGGCCACCCAGAAAGATGGTGCCCTGGTCCTTGACGATGATGCTTTCATCGCTCATGGCCGGCACATAGGCGCCGCCCGCTGTGCACGAGCCCATGACGACGGCAATCTGCGCGATGCCTTCAGCGCTCATGTTGGCCTGGTTGTAGAAGATGCGGCCAAAGTGGTCACGGTCGGGGAAGACATCGTCCTGGTTGGGCAGGTTGGCGCCGCCCGAGTCCACCAGGTAAACGCAGGGCAGCCGGTTTTGCTGCGCGATCTCCTGCGCGCGCAAATGCTTTTTGACGGTCAGCGGGTAGTAGGTTCCGCCTTTGACCGTTGCATCGTTGCACACCACCATGCAATCAACGCCCTCGATGCGGCCAACGCCTGTGATGAGGCCAGCGCAGGGCGCGTCGCCGTTGTACATGCCGTGCGCAGCCAGCGGGCTCAACTCCAGAAAGGGCGTACCCGGGTCCAGCAGCATCTGCACACGCTCACGCGGCAGCAGCTTGCCACGGCCGGTGTGCTTGCTGCGCGCAGCCTCGCCGCCGCCTGCAGCGGCCTTCGCCACCTGGACGTGCAGGTCATCAACCAGCGCACGCATAGCAGCGGCATTGGCCTGAAAGTCGGCAGACCGGGCATTTAGTTTTGTCTCTAGAACTGACATGTGTCTCCTGATGGCAATGCGCGCGCCGGTACAAACCAGCCAGGCAAACCGCACCTTAACGCGAATCCATGAGATTAGCGACAACCCGCCCACGCATGCAGTCAATCAGGTTGCAAATCGTGCCAATATGCTAGAAACTGCAGCGATGCCCACCCGCGCCGCGCCAGATCACAGAAGTCCATCAGTAACCGAAACACCAATGGCCTTTGCTCGAAGCATTGCTACAGCCTACAAGCACTATGACAAAAGTCCGTTAGAAGCTCTCAAAATGGCACAGATCACGCCATTGCAACTGGCCAGAGCTGCAGGCCGCATAACAGCTCGCCAGCTCGAGACCCTGTCAGGCGCCGCCATGCAGGAGTTGGACGACGAAGGCCTGGGCGCCTTCAGCCGGCGGCTACCCTGGGGAAGCTACGGCATGCTGGCTCGCGCGTCCATCACCTCGCCCAACCTGAGCATCGCCCTCCAACGCTGGTGTCGTCACCACGCGCTGCTGACGGACGACATCGTGCTCAAGGTTTCAACATCGGGCGATAGCGCCGCCATTTCGGTGAGCGAGAAAACAGCTGACAAGGTCGGCGAGTTTGGCTTGGTGCATGTGCTGCGCAATATCCACGGTCTGGCCTGCTGGTATGTGGACTCACGCATCCCGCTGCAGGGGGCGACCTTTCCGTTTGCCGCGCCACCGCATGTGAACGCCTATGCGCTGATGTTCCCCGGTGCCCTGCAGTTCAACGCTGCGCAGGCCGGTATCAGCTTTGATGCGCGTTATATGGCGTTGCCCTTGCGCCGTGATGAAAAGGCATTGACCCAAATGCTGCAACGCGCCCTGCCGCTCACGGTATTGCAATACCGACGCGACAGGATGCTGGTGCAGCAGGTGCGGCAGGCGCTAGGCGACCCGGCAGTTATTCCCCACAATGCAGAAACCCTCGCGGCAGCGTTGAACACGTCGCCCCGCTCACTGCACCGCCAGTTGAAGGAAGAAGGCGCGTCATTGCAGGCACTGAAAGACGAGGTGCGGCGCGACCGCGCGCTCGACCTGCTGCTGCGCACCAGCCGCCCGATCAAGCAGGTAGCCGAAGCCGCAGGCTTTCAGAACGAAAAAAGTTTTATGCGTGCCTTTCGCGGCTGGACCGGTCAGTCACCGGCGGAGTTTCGGCAAGGCAAACAGCCACTGGCCTGATTTGCGCCCTTCGTGGCAGGACTTGTGGCGCGTGACAATCTAGACTACGCGCATGATCACCCTTCACCACTGCGTAAGCGCCCGATCATTCCGGCCCTTGTGGATGCTCGAAGAGCTGGGCTTGCCCTACACGCTGCGAATGCTGCCTTTTCCGCCGCGTGCGCTGGCCCGCCATTTCCTGGCGGACAACCCGCTGGGCACCGTACCGCTGCTGGTTGAAGGCGACACACGCATGACCGAATCCGCAGCGATATGCCAATACCTTGCGGCACGGCACAGCCCCGCCCAGCTCGATGTGCCGGTGACAGACCCGGCCCATGGCGCCTACCTGAACTGGCTGCACATGGGTGAAGCCACACTGACCTTTCCGCAAACCCTTGTGCTGCGCTATACCCACTTCGAGCCCGAAGAGCGCAAGCAGCCCCAGGTCGCGAACGACTACAGCCGCTGGTTCCTGGCCCGGCTGAAGGCGATGGACGCCGCACTGCAGCAACAGGAATTTCTCTGTGCCGGCCGTTTCACGGCGGCCGATGTGTCGGTCCACTACGCCCTCATGCTGGCCAGCCATCTTGGCCTGGCAGGGCAATTCCCCGATGCCGTGCGCCGCTACCACCAGCAGCTGGAGCAACGTCCGGCATTCCAGCGTGCCCTGCAGGCGCAGCACCAGGCCGCGCTGGACCAGGGCATCCCCACCACGCCAGCACCCGACATCCGGCCGGGCAAGTGAACCGAACAGGGGAAAGCCCCCTGCAGCTTTCATTCACAACTTCTGTGGACAACTTTGTGCATCCACTTGGGGACAACACCTGAAAGCCTTGTCTGGCGTGGCTTCCCCGAAGATGCTCTTAAAAGAGGCAGCGCGAACAGCCCGGCACCCTTAACGCGCAATCAGGCAGCAAGTTCTTATCCACTAGACTGCCATGACCAAAAACAAAGGAGACAACCCCATGCGCCACCTCTTGCCCAAATCCTTGCTCGCCCCGCTGCTGTCCGCAGCCCTCAGCCTTGCCGTGCTGTGCGGCGCCGCCAGCAGCGCGCTGGCGCAGACCAAGCCGAAGGTTCTGGACCTTGGCCCCGACAAACCTGTATCGGCCATCTACATCGGTAACAGTTTCTTTTATTACAACAATAGCCTGCACAACCACGTAGGCCAGTTGATCACCGCCGGCCAGCCAGGCTTCAAGCATCGCGCCACCTCGGTGACCATCAGTGGCTCGGGTTTTGATTGGCACGACGTCGAAAGCTACTTCCGCCCCAACACCGTAGGCTCCTACTCGTTTGGCGAAAACAACGTCGTCACCTTCAACAAGCTCGACCGCCTGTTTGACCTCGCCATCATGATGGACTGCAGCCAGTGCCCCCTGCACCCGCAGCTCAAAACCATCTTCAAGGAGTACGCAAAAAAACACGCCGACACGGTACGCAAGCATGGCGCCCAACCGGTGTTCTTTATGTCATGGGCCTATCAGGACGTGCCATCAATGACGGCCGAACTCGCAGAGGCCTACACCCAGGCCGGCAACGACAACAACGCACTGGTGATTCCTGCAGGGCTGGCCTTTGCCAAATCGATTGCGAAAATGCCCGAGCTGAATCTGTATGTGGCCGACAAGCGTCACCCGAGCCTTGCGGGCTCATACCTTGCAGCCTGCACAACCTACGCAACGCTCTTCAAGGCGTCGCCGGTAGACCTGAAGTACACCGCGGGACTGGACCCGGCGATTGTCAAGCATTTGCAGACTGTGGCTTGGGAGACTGTGCGGGAGTATTTTGGGCGTTGATGTCCGTTGCATCGAGGTTCTCAACAAGAAGGTACTTCACGCAACATATTAAGGATGATGTGCTATGAGAGCGGCCGAAGGACTCATTGCAGCGGAGTTCGGAGCCTATGGTTGCGTCCGACACGAATTGCCATCTCAGCCGTGATGGCGGAGCGGCCGTTGATCACACGCGACAAAGCGACGCGCGACACGCCCAGCTGCTCTGCCGCTTCGTTCACGCCGAGTTGCAGTTCGGGCAGACCATCATCGCGAATGATGAGGCCGGGGTGAGTGGGATTGTGCATGGCCATAGCTATCAGGCAATAAAAAATGACCTGCTCACCGCGGCACAAACACCGCTGGACTAATACCGAAAAACCCGCCCAGTTTGCCTGCCATGGTGGCGCTGATCTTTCGCTTCCCTGCCAGGATGGCAGACAAATTGTCCTGGGGAATAATAGCCGAAAGGTCTTCCTGTTTCAACCCGCGCGACTCCATCAAAAACCGCAGCGCATCTTTGGGTTCAGCGGCCGCTATAGGGTGGTGTTCCTGTTCGTAACTTGACACCAGCTCAGCAGCCAGTTCAAGCAGGCTGGATAGTGGATGGTGCTTATCGTCTCCGGCTACTTTAAGCATCGCATTCATCATGGTGACCATGCGGTCGTACTCGGCTTCGGTGTGAATGGGGCGAAGGTGCACAAGGCTGTCGAACGCCTGCCAGGCAGCTTGCAGGGCCATCACGTCCAAAGGTTCGTGACTCTGAAATTGTTCTGCATGCATGGTTGCAGAATCTCACCGCGCCACCGCCCCCATATGCCCAGAGCTAACCCGCTCCCCCAATCCAATATCCACCATCATTTCACTAGCCAGCGCGCCCAGCTCCGTTCGCAGCTTCTCGATGGACAGGGCCACCGGCACCAGCAGGTGCGCCTCAATCTTGAAGGTCTGGTTGCCTGACACGCCGCTGCGGATAATTTCGGTGTGGATGCTTTCGATGCTGATGCCGCGCTCGGCCAGGATTTTGGTCAGGCTGCTGACGATGCCGCGGCGGTCTGTGCCGACCAGCTCCAGCTCGACCACGCGAACCGAGTCGGGCACGTTGGCGCCGTCGCAGCGGCCTATCACTACCTGCAGGCCGCTGGACTCCAGCTCGCGCAGGGCCTTGACCAGAGCATCGGCGTTTTCACGCGGGACTTCAAAGTGTACGGTGCCGGCAAACTCGCTAGCGAGCCGGGTCATGCGGCTGGCGGCCCAGTTGGCGCCGTAGCGCTGGGCCCTGTCGGCCAGCATGCTGACGATGCCGTGGCGGTCAGGGCCGACGATGGAAACTACTAGCGAGGTGATGGTGGGCGATACTTCTTCGGTCAGCACGACTGACTTGCGGATCATGGGCGCACGGGTGGCAAAGCGCGGATCCTGCGCAAAGGCGGGCACCTCGCCGTGCACGCGGGCGTGGTGCACGACCTTGCTGAGCAGAGCCAGACCCATGGGCGCCAGGGCGCGCTCCCAAAGTTCACGGGCCATCTCGCCCTTGGCGACAAAGCACCAGTCCTGCGCGGCAACGGCGCCGGCGTCCCAGCCGTCGGCCAGGTGGTAGATGGAGCCACCGGCGATGGGGTCGCCTTCAAGAATCGTCCACTCAACGGCGGCGATACCGCGATGGCGCGGCAGCAGTGAAGGGTGGTAGCCGATGCCGCCCAGGCGTGCCCGTGCCAGGGCGTCGTCGCTAACGCGTGCATGGGTATGGGCGGCGAGGATGATGTCGGTACCCTCGGCAATCGCCTCGCCGGGCACGATGCGCGGGTTGGCCAGCACATGCACCGGTATACCGGCGGCTCGCCCGGCGATGGCCAGCCGGTCGTCTTCTGCGGGGGCGACGATACAGCTGAACTCTATGCCTTCTTCCTTGCGCAGCGCCTCAAAAACCGAGGCTGCGAAAAAACGTGATCCAACCAGTGCGCATTTCATTGACGTATCTCTCTTCTTTTCATCAAATTTTAAACAGGGCCGATTTACCGATTGCCAGGGCCGGCTTGGACTATGCCACGGCGCCCTGAAAAGTTTGCAGGCCGCTGACAAGCCGCGGTAGCGCGCTCATATCGACAAAGATGTTGTGCGCGCCCGCAGCACGCAACGCTGCCGGCGCATCGTGGCCGGCCTCGGGCGGACTGTAGCCCAGCACCGTAGCACCGGCTGCCACGCCGGCCCTCACGCCGGTCACGGTGTCTTCAACCACCACGCAGCGCCTGGCGTCAACGCCCAGCGCCGCAGCGGCGGCCAGGTAGACGTCGGGTGCGGGCTTGGAGCGCGGCTGTTCGTGGCCGCTGAAAATGCAGCCCTTGAAAAAAGGCATCAGCCCGCACTTCTCAAGCTGCAGCTCAACCTTGAAGCGGTCAGCGCCAGACGCGCAGGCAATCCGGCCATCAAACGCAGCATGGATGAGCGCCGCAGCCTGGACCGCGCCAGCAATCGGCTGGAGCCGGGCCGCCAGGCCATCGTTGCGGCGCTCGCGAAAGCGCAGCATCCAGTCTTCGGTCAACGGCTGGCTCGTTTTGGCTTCAATCAGCGCGCGCTCGTCCTTGACGGCCTTGCCAATAAACAGCGCCATGCATTCGGCCGGGCTGAGCTTCCAGCCCAGCTCCTCCAGCATGTCGCGCAGCACGCCGTTGGTGATGGGCTCACTGTCCACCAGCACGCCATCACAGTCGAAGAGCACGGCATCGAATTTCACTATTTATTTTCCTTTGACTTGATGGTAATCATCGCCCATTCGGGACGGCGATTGAAACGTACCGGCAGGATACTGACACCGACTCCGCTGGTTACATACATACGGTTTCCCGCGTGATCGACCCAGCCATAGGCCCACGCCCTCGGCGCAGCCCCTGGCACGACAAGTGCGCCGTAAAACGGCAATGCCACCTGGCCGCCATGTGTGTGCCCTGCCACCACCAGCCCCTGCACGGGCGGCAGCGACATGAGGCTGGCTGGGTCATGCATAAGCACCAGAACCTGCGCGCTTGCTGGCACTTTGGACACGGCAGAAGCTGGACGCGAATGGCCGGTGAAGTCATCACCCACACCAGCAATCCACAGGCTGGTACCGGGCAAAGCCACTGCATCGTTTTCCAGCACCTTGATGCCGCGTCGCTCCAGAGCGCTGCGCATTTTCCCGCCGTCATGCCACCAGTCGTGGTTCCCCAGAACCGCATAAATGCCCAGAGGAGCCTTGAGTTCGCCAAGAACGGCAGCAACGGCTTCTTCAGCCGGACCAATACTGGCTCCGGCAAAGTCGCTGGCAATGAAATCACCCGGCAAGAGGACGATGTCGGGCTTGGCTGCGTTGATGTCTGCGACGATCTGGGTGGCACGCTCCACAGTAGTCACCCGCCAAAGCGCGCGCGTCGTGAAGTGCCAGTCAGAAGCAACCGCAACTTTCAGGCCGGGTGGGCCTTGCCAACTAGACACTTCGTGGCCGATCTCGCGATAGGCCAGCCAACGCGGCTCGATCAGGACAGCCCAAACACCCACCAACGCCAGCAGGCCCGCCACCGCACAGGCCCAACAGGACGTATGCAACTTCAGCGTCAATTCACGGAAGGTTATCATCTTGACGCTATTAAATTAGTAGCTCTACACGCCCGGAATACCGAGGCTGTGGGCATTTTTTATACCTAAAACGGGCGATTCAGAGCAAATCGCCATCTAGATAGTACCAACGGCCATTTTCACGGACGAAACGGCTGCGCTCGTGGATGCGAACGGCTGCGCCCGACCCTGTGACAGGCCGGTAGCGCGCCACAAACTCGACCTGGGCGTGGTCGGCATCGGTGACCGTGTACCGGCGAACCTCCAGCCCCAGCCAGCGCGTGCCTTCGTCCGGAGCCACATCGGCCGGGCGGTGGCTGATGTGCCAGGTGTCATGCAGGTAGGCGGTGCGGCACAGCACAAATGCGCTGTAGCGTGAACGCATCAGGCTTTCGGCGTCGGGCGCGGGGGTGTTGGCGAAGTCGTCAAGATACGGGCCGCAGCAGGCATCCAACGCGAGCGGTTTGCCAGAGCGACCCAGGCGCCCGCAGGGGCAGGAAACGAACGGTAAAGCCATGGTTTTTTTAACGATTAGCGCAGCCGGCTCATGCCGCTTCAAGAAACGGAATCAAGTGCCCAAGCAATGCTTCTGGCTGCTCCTCGGCCATCCAGTGGCCGCAGTTGTCGATCACGCCGCCGTGCACGTTGTCGCCTAGCCTCTGCAACGATTCAAGCACCTCCATACCGCGTCCCCAACCTTTGTTGCCCCCCAGCGCCAGCACTGGCATCGGCAATTTAAAGGTCTTGGCGGTAGCTTCGTTGTCTGCCATGTCGCGGGCCAGGTTGCGGTAGTAAGAAAAGCCGGCCCGCAATGCGCCTGGCTGGCTGTAGACACGCAAATACTCGGCAATGTCTGCGGCCGACAGCACGTTGGGATGGTGCCCCCAGTTACGGTAAAACCAGGTGAAATAAATGTCCTCACGCCCGGCAATCAGTGCTTCGGGCAGGTCGGCCGTCTGATGGAAGGCGTGGTGCCAGCGACGGCCACCCTGGCTGAAGTTGGTGCTACCGTCACCCGGAATCGTCACGTCAAGCACCGCCAGCTTGCGCACCGCGGCGGGATGCGCTGCGGCCATTGCGTACGCTGTTGGGCCGCCCCAGTCATGGCCGACGAGGTGAAAAGCATCGAGCCCAAGGTGCTCATGCAAGAGCCGCCAAATATCGTTGCCTATGGTTTTTTTGTCGTACCCCTCCAGCGGCCGTGATGAATCGCCGAGGCCGCGCAGATCAGGCACGATCACCTGGTATCTGTTGGCCAGCGCCGGCAACACATGTCGCCACGCATACCAGCTTTGCGGCCAGCCATGCAGGAGCACCAGGGGAAAGCCACTGCCAGCGGTAACGTAGTGCAAATTGACATCACCCAGGTTGGCGAAGTGGTGTGACAGCAGGTTAGCGGACGACGTAGCAGACATAAGGGTTGGATCCTGTAAAAAATCAGGCTAAAGCGCGCTGAATAATAATTTTTTGCACGTCTGACGTGCCCTCATAAATCTGGCAAACCCGCACATCGCGGTAAATGCGCTCCACCGGGTAGTCGCTCACATAACCGTAGCCGCCCAGCGTCTGGATGGCCGCGCTGCACACCTGCTCAGCCATCTCGCTGGCGAACAGCTTGGCCATGGCGGCTTCTTTCAGGCACGGCAGGCCCGCGTCGCGCAGGCTGGCGGCGTGCCAGGTCAGCTGCCTGGCGGCTTCGATCTGGGTAGCGCAATCAGCCAGTCTGAAGCCGACTGCCTGGTGGTTGAAGATGGCGGTGCCAAAGCTCTGGCGCTGCTTTGAATAGTCGAGGGCAAATTCAAACGCGCTGCGCGCCATGCCTATGCTTTGCGCGGCGATACCGATGCGGCCGCCTTCGAGCGCGCCCAGTGCAATGCGGTAGCCCTCGCCTTCTGCACCGATCAGGTTCTCGGCCGGGATACGGCAATCATCAAAGTTGATTTGCGCGGTGTCGCTGCTGTGCTGGCCCAGTTTTTCTTCAAGCCTCGCCACGTTGTAGCCAGGCGCGCTGGTGGGCACGATGAAGGCGCTCATGCCTTTTTTACCAGCGGTTTTATCGGTCATGGCCAGCACGATGGCGACGTGGCCATTTTTACCGCTGGTGATGAACTGCTTGACGCCGTTGATGACATAGCCGTCGCCGTCCTTTACCGCCGTGGTCTTGAGCGACGAGGCATCGCTGCCGACGTGCGGTTCGGTCAGGCAGAAGAGGCCGAGCATCTCGCCCTGGGCCAGCCTGGTTAACCACTGCTTTTTCTGCGCGGCATTGCCGTAACGCATCAGAATGGCGTTGACCGGGCAGTTGGTGACGCCGATGGCGGTACTGGTGCCGCCGTCGCCGGCAGCAATTTCTTCCAGCACCAGTGCGAGCGTCAGGTAGTCAAGGTTGGCGCCGCCAAACTCTTCAGGCACGCAGATACCGTAAGCGCCGAGTGCAGCCAGGCCCTTGTGTACCTCTTTCGGGAAGGTGTGCTCCTTGTCCCAGCGCGCGGCTTGGGGCCAGAGCTCTTCTTGCGCAAACGCCCGGACGGCGTCGCGAATCATTTCCTGGTCTTGCGTGAGCAGCATGATGGTTTCCTGATAGTTCTATTTACCCCGGCTGAGGTCCATGATCATGCGGCCAGCCAGATACAGGCGGCGGGCAATGGCATCGATCATCACGTACTCGGACTGGTTGCTGTGGTAACCAAAGCCAGGCAGCCCCATGCTTTCGATCACCGGCTTGCCGGACAGCGCCGCATACGACGCGTCAGTGCCGCCGCCGGTACGCTCGATGACGGTCAGCTCGGCGCCGGCCTCGCGGTAGATGGCAATCGCTTTGTCCACCAACTTGCGGCCTTCGCCACCAGCGTTGAAGGCCGGGCGGCCACGCACCACGCGCACCTGCACGTCGGCGTCGGGCAGACGCTTTTTGGCGGCCCGTTCCTGCAGCAGCTTCATGGCGGCGTCGAAGTCTTCGTTGCGGGCGTAACGCACGTCTGCGTTAAGCGTGGCTTCGTCCGGGATGATGTTGGACACGCCGCCGGCCTTGGCGATGGTCCAGTTAAAACGCAGGCCGCTGGCCTTGTTGTCGATGTCCTGCGTGCGCAGCACCAGGTCGGCCGCCTCGACCAGCGCGTTGACGCCCTCCTCAGGCGCGGCGCCAGCGTGCGAGGCCTTGCCCTTGATGGTGGCCTCAACGTAAGCAATGCCGGAGGTGCCCAGTGTGAGGTTTTCCTTTTGTGCCAGCGTCGGTTCGAAGGACAGCACGTAGTCGTGCTCCTTGGCCAGCGTCTGAATCAGGTCGCGCGAGCCGAACGAGCCTTTTTCTTCATCTGTGTTGAACATCACCGTGATGGCGCCGAAGTCATGAAAGCCCTGGGCCTTGAGCATGCGCAGCGAATGCAGGATGACTGCGATGCCGCCCTTGTCGTCTGCGATACCAGGGCCGAAAGCGCGGTTGCCTTCAACCCGGAAAGGCGCCCGATCAAGCGTGCCCTTGACGTAGACCGTGTCCATGTGGGCCATCAGCAGCAGGCGCTTGCCGCCACCACCGACCAGGCGACCCACCAGGTTTTCACCCACCACGTTGCCCACGGCGGCATAGCGCGTCACTTCAAAGCCAAGGCTGGTCAGCTCGTTTTGCAACACCAGCCCCAGCGCCGCCAGCCCTGCGGCATTGCCGGTGCCGGTTTCGATGTTGACCAGGCGTTCCAGTGTCTTGATGACTGCGGGCTGCTCGGCTGTAGCTGCGGCAAACAGCTTCTCGTCACGGGCCTGCGCCCAGCCGCTGTCCAGCATGAAGGCGGCTGCCAGTGCGGCAACGGCCATGCGGAACACCGGGCGATGCGTCTTATGAGGCGACAGATGTAGCGATGGGGTCATAAAAGTGATTCCGTTCATCGGTAGGTGCCAAAATTGGCTTTCAGGTATCAAATCGGGCCGTAGCTCTCGTATTTACGAAGCCTTCAGCTATTTATTTAATAGCAATAGCCATCAAATCAGTTCGATGGCCATGGCAGTTGCTTCGCCGCCGCCTATGCAAAGCGTCGCCACGCCTTTTTTCAGACCGCGGGCCTTGAGCGCGTACAGCAGGGTCACGATGATGCGGGCGCCGCTGGCGCCAATCGGGTGGCCGAGTGCGCAGGCACCGCCGTTGACGTTGACGATGTCGTGGCTGATGCCCAGCTCCTTCATCGCGGCCATGGGCACCACGGCGAAGGCTTCGTTGATTTCCCAGAGGTCCACATCACCAACCTGCCAGCCGATCTTTTTCAGCAGTCTTTGCACCGCGCCTGCAGGGGCTGTCGCAAACCATTCAGGTGCCTGCGCAAAAGTGGCATGGCCGACGATGCGGGCCAGCGGCTGGGCACCCAGCTCTTTGGCGGTGGACTCACGCGCCAGCACCAGCGCAGCGGCGCCGTCGTTGATAGACGAGCTGGAGGCGGCGGTGATGGTGCCGTCTTTTTTGAAGGCCGGCTTGAGTGTCGTCACCTTGTCAAGCTTGACCTTGCCCGGACCTTCGTCGATGGATATGACGGTTTCGCCGCTGCGGCCCTTGACGGTAACAGGCGTGATCTCGTCATTGAAAGCGCCGGACGATGTGGCCGCTTTGGCACGCTGCACGCTGGCAATGGCAAAGGCGTCTTGCGCTTCGCGGGTGAAGGCGTATTTGTCGGCGCACTGCTCGCCAAAGGTGCCCATGGCGCGACCGGGCTCGTAAGCGTCTTCGAGGCCGTCGAGCATCATGTGGTCCATCACCCGGTCGTGGCCAATACGAATGCC
>JANYFF010000428.1 GCA_025362825.1 Polaromonas sp.
GCTGGATGCCGTGCGTGACGGTTGACAGGTCTGGCGCAAAAATCATCAAGGGCTCCGCAGGCTGGTGAAGGTAGCTGCATTTTCACATGCGTCCCTCCCGTGTAGCACGCTTAAATTGGCCCCCCCGGCGAGGCCGCGTTCACGCACAGGTAAAACTGACGGAATTGTCGGCGCTGTCTGACACGCCAAGGATGTCTGTCAGCTTAAGAATGAAGCTGGCCAGTATTTTTCATCGCTCGATCGCGGCCGGGACATTCCACCTCAGTTGTCGGCCACTCTCAAATGCCAATCAAAGGATTTTCATGCTGCCAAACAAAGAGGGACAGCACGTCCCGGACGTCACTTTCAAAACCCGCAAGGACGACGAATGGGCCGATGTCACGACGGCCCAGCTGTTCAACGGCAAGGCCGTCGTTGTTTTTTCGCTGCCCGGCGCCTACACCCCTACCTGCTCGTCCACCCATCTGCCGCGCTTCAACGAACTGGCCAACACCCTGAAGGCCAATGGTGTGGACGACGTCGTCTGCATGTCGGTCAACGACGCTTTTGTGATGAATGAATGGGGCAAGGCGCAGGAAGCCGAAAACATCACATTGATACCAGACGGCAATGGCAAGTTCACCGAAGGCATGGGGATGCTGGTGGACAAAAGCGCTCTGGGGTTTGGCAAGCGCTCATGGCGCTACTCAATGCTGGTGAAAGACGGCGTCGTCACCAAGATGTTTATAGAACCCGAGCGCGACGGCGATCCGTTTGAAGTGTCAGATGCCGACACCATGCTGCAGTACATCTCGCCCCAGGCCAAGGCGCCTGTGCCCATCACGATTTTCACCAAGCCCGGCTGCCCGTTCTGTGCCAAGGCCAAATCAATGCTGGACGCCGCCAACCTACACTACGAAGAAGTGATTCTCAGCCATGGCATCACCTCCCGGACGCTGCAAGCCGTTGCGGGCGCAGCCACCGCGCCCCAGGTGTTCACAGGGGGCGAAAAAATCGGCGGCTCAGAAGCGCTGGAAGCCTGGCTGCAAAAGAAGGCCGCCTAGAAGTTTCCTAGCCAAACTTGCGGCGCGCGTCGAGTGCCAGGCCGGCACCGATGCTGCCGAACAGGTCACCCTCTACCGCACGGGCGCCCGGCATCAACGCTGCAATGCGCTGGCGCAGCAGGGGCACGCTGCTGGAGCCACCGGTAAAAAAGACCGTGTCGATGCCGGTAGCCGCAACACCGGCATCCAGCATCAGCCGTGTAACGGTTTTTTCAACAACCGATACCAGCGAAGCAATCGATCTTTCCATCGCACTGCGCTTGAGCAGCACAGTCCCGCCGCGATCAATGCGGTCAATGTCAATGTGGGCAGACTCTGCACCCGACAATGCAATCTTGGATTCTTCAACCTGCATGGCGAGCCAATGACCGGCGCGCTCCCTGACGAGGTTTTGCAGCCGCTCGATGCGCGGCCTGTCTGCCGCTTCGCGGTGCAGGTCAGCGATATGCGACCACGCTTTTTTCGTATAGGCCGCGTTGATGGTGTGCCAGGTCGCGAGGTTGAAATATTGCGCAGACGGTACCTCGAGTCCGCTCTTGAGCAGGCTGCCCAGACCCAGCATGGGCATCACGGTTGACAGGCTCAAACTCCTGTCGAAATCAGTACCGCCAATGTGTACGCCGCTGCTGGCCAGGATGTCGTCCTTGCGTTCGGCACGTGCCGCGCGTTCAGGCGACAGGCGTATCAGGGTGAAGTCAGACGTACCGCCGCCTATGTCTACCACCAGCACCAGTTCTTCTCGCGACAAGGTTGATTCATAGTCGAAGGCGGCTGCAATCGGTTCGTACTGAAAGGCAATATCATGCAGGCCGGCCTTGCGGGCGATGTCTTCAAGCGTGCGCTCAGCGCGCCGGTCAGCCTTGCTGTCGTCATCAACAAAAAAAACCGGGCGACCCAGCACTGCCTGGGTAAATCCCCGGCCCGCTGAATGCTCGGCGCGGCGCTTGAGCTCGCTGATAAACAGCGCCAGCAAATCCAGAAACGGCAGGGCACGACCCATTACCTCGGTGTGGTCGTCCATCATGGATGTACCCAGCAGACTTTTAAGCGAGCGCATCAGGCGCCCTTCATGCCCTGCAAGGTAGTCGGCCAGGGCGGCGCGGCCATAGCTGACCAGGCCGCTGCCAGTGTCTTCAGCATGAAAAAAGATCACCGATGGCAGCGTGACCTTGTCGCCTTCAAGCTGCAGCAGCGGGCTGTGACCGGTACGGCTCCAGCCAGCTGCGGAGTTGGAGGTTCCGAAATCTATCCCGCAGGCTTTTGCTCCGCTCACGCCTTACCCACGATCAGCGGGCCTGGCGAAACCGCCTTCAACCCAGGCCACGGCACTGGCCCGGCTCAGCTTGAAGGAAGGCGCCACGCGCACCTCGGCAAGTTGTGTGCCGTCTTCGTCGAGGGCGGCGAGGATGCCATGTGGATTGTCTTCATCAGGCACGATGTCCAGCGACACCGTTACCCTGGCTGCTTTTGCAGTCACGGTGATGCTCTGGTG
>JANYFF010000429.1 GCA_025362825.1 Polaromonas sp.
GGAACACCACCAGGATCACCAGCCCGACCGAAATCGCAAGAGTCCGTTCGACGTCGTGCAGCGATGCCCGGATCGTCATGGTCTGGTCCAGCACCACGTCCATGTCGATCGAGCTCGGAATCGATGCCTTCAGTTGCGGCATCATGGCGCGGATGCGGTCGACCGTATCGATGATGTTGGCGTTCGGCTGGCGGTTCAGGATCACCAGCACCGACGGTTTGCCGTTGGCCATGCCGGCATTGCGCAAGTCTTCGACCGAATCAACGACTTGGCCGACATCGGTCAGCTTGACTGCCGCCCCATTGCGATAAGTGACGATCAGGTCGCGGTATTGCGCCGCTTTCTGCGCCTGGTCATCCGCATAGATCTGCCACTGCCGATCGCCCTTTTCCAGGAAACCCTTTGGCTTGTTGGCGTTCGTGCCGTTGAGCGCGTTGCGCACGTCTTCCAGGCCGACGCCGAGTTTGAACAATGAATAAGGATTCAGCTCGACCCGCACCGCCGGCAGCGAACTGCCGCCGACGCTGACCTGGCCCACGCCCTGTACCTGCGAAAGCTTCTGCATCAGGATGGTCGAGGCCGCGTCATACATGTGGCCCTGGTCCATGGTGGGCGAAGTCAGCGCCAGGATCATGATCGGCGCATCCGCGGGATTGACCTTGCGATAGGTCGGATTGCTGCGAAGCGTAGCCGGCAGATCGACCCGGGCCGCATTGATGGCGGCCTGTACGTCGCGCGCGGCACCATCGATGTCGCGCGAGAGATCGAACTGCAGCGTGATGCGCGACGAGCCGAGCGAACTCGACGAAGTGATTTCGGTCACGCCGGCGATCGTGCCGAGCTTGCGTTCGAGCGGTGTGGCGACGGTCGAGGCCATCGTCTCCGGACTCGCACCGGGCACGCCGGCCTGCACCGAAATCGTCGGGAAATCCACCTGCGGCAGCGGCGACACCGGCAACAGGTTGAAGCTGACAACACCGGCCAGGATCACGCCGACCGTCAGCAGTGTGGTGGCGACCGCCCGCCGTATGAACGGTTCCGACAGGTTCACGTCGACTCCGGCGCTGCGTTCGGATTGCGCTCGCGCGACGCTTGCGGATCAGGATCGTGCGCGTTTGCAGTGTTCTGGTCCGAATCGCTCGACTTGTTGAAACGCTGCGCCAGGCGGTCGAAGGCCAGGTAGATCACCGGCGTGGTGAACAACGTCAGCACCTGGCTGACGATCAAGCCGCCGACGATCGTCACGCCCAGCGGATGCCGCAGCTCGGAGCCGACGCCGCCGCCCAGCATCAGCGGCAAGGCGCCCAGCAATGCCGCCATGGTGGTCATCAGGATCGGCCGGAAGCGCAACAGGCAAGCCTGGTAGATCGCTTCGCGCGGCGCCATGCCTTCGTTGCGTTCGGCATCGAGCGCGAAGTCGATCATCATGATGGCGTTCTTTTTGACTATACCGATCAGCAGGATGATGCCGATGATCGAGATGATGCCCAGGTCATTGCCCGAGACCATCAGGGCCAGCAATGCGCCCATCCCGGCCGACGGCAGTGTCGACAGGATCGTGATCGGGTGAATGTAGCTTTCGTACAGCACGCCCAGCACGATGTAGACGGTGATGATCGCCGCAGGATCAGCAGCAATTGATTCGTCAGGGAGCCCTGGAACGCCAGCGCCGCACCCTGGAAATTTGTCTGGGTGCTGGCGGGGAGCCCGATGTCTTTCTTGGCTGCTTCGATCGCCTTGACCGCTTCGCCCAGTGAAGAACCAGGCGCCAGGTTAAAGGAGATCGTGGTCGCCGGTAGCTGGCCGAGGTGGCTGATGACGAGCGGCGTGGCGCGCTCGGACAGTGTGGTGAGGGTACTGAGCGGAACCTGGTTGCCGGCCGACGTGGTGACATACAGATCGTTGAGTGCGGCCGGTCCCTGCTGGAATTCGGGTTTGAGTTCCAGGATCACGCGGTACTGGTTAGTCTGCGTGAAGATCGTCGAGACGATGCGCTGGCCGAAGGCGCTGTAAAGCGTGCTGTCGATGGTGGCCGGTGTCACGCCCAGGCGCGAGGCGGTGGCGCGGTCGATTGTCAGCGCCGCCTGCAAGCCGGCATCCTGCATGTCGCTGGTGACGTCGCGCAGTTCCTTCAATTGCGCCAGGCGATCCACCAGTTTCGGCGTCCAGATCGACAATTGCTTGCTGTCCGGGTCTTCCACAGTGAATTGATACTGGGTGCGGCTGACCCGGGTTTCGATGGTCAGATCCTGCACCGGTTGCATGAACAGGGAAATCCCCTCGACCTGCGCCAGCTTGTTCTGCAGGCGCGCGATGATGACTGAGGCATTGTCGCTGCGCTTGTCGTGCGGCTTCAGGTTGATCAGGATGCGGCCACTGTTCAAGGTCGTGTTGCTGCCGTCGACACCGATGAAGGACGACAGGTTGTCGACCGCCGGATCCTGCAGGATGACTTTCGCCAGCGCTTGCTGCCGCTCGGCCATGGCGTTGAAAGAAATCGATTGCGGCGCCTGCGAGATGCCCTGGATCACGCCCGTGTCCTGCAGCGGAAAAAAGCCCTTCGGAATCAGGATGTAGAGCAGGGCGGTCAGGGCGAAGGTGGCCACTGCCACGATCAAGGTCAGCGTCTGCCGCTCCAGCACCCAGGTCAGCCAGCGGCCGTAGCCTTCG